>JBAXWE010000030.1:0-12245 GCA_037128565.1 bacterium | reverse complement strand
CGATCGCATGCTTGGCGCCCATCTCGCCGCGGGGCCTGGGCTCGTCAAGGCGGCCGATCGAGCTGCAGCGGTTGGGGCGATGGGGCTCCAGATCTTCACCGGCAACCCAACGGGCTGGGCGCGCCGCGCCGAGCTCCCCAAGGAGCTCCCCGCCTTCCGCGCCCGCATGCAGGAGCACGGCTTCGGGCCGCTCGCCGTACACGCCTCATACCTGGCGAACCTCGCCGGACCAAACCCGGTCTTCCGTGAGAAGACGGTGGAGCTGCTTCGCTACGAACTTCGCGTGGCGCCCGAGTACGGCGCATCGTTCGTCAACGTCCACATCGGCTCACACATGGGGACTGGCATCGAGGCAGGTGTTGCCCGCGTCGCCGAGGCGGTGGAGCGCATCCTGGACGGCGTGCCGCTTGCCGACGACTCGGCACTCTTGGTGCTCGAGAACAGTGCCGGTGGTGGCAATGGGATCGGCGAGAGCCTCGACGAGTTGATCGACATCCACGAATCCATGGCCGCCCGCGGCATCGATATGTCGCGCGTTGCCTACTGCCTCGACTCCGCACACCTCTGGGGTGCTGGCGTTGAGATGAAGGGCGACGACGAGGTTGACCGACTCGTGGAGCAGTTCGACAAGAAGATCGGCCTCGAAAAGCTGGTGATGATTCACTACAACGACAGCAAGGCGGCGCACGGCTCAAAGCTCGATCGGCACCAGCACATTGGTGGCGGTGAGGTTGGCACGCGCGGTCTCGCGGCGCTCATTCGCCATCCGCGCCTTGCACATGTGAACTACTACCTTGAGACACCGGGCATGGAAGAGGGCTGGGACAAGCTGAACATTGAGCGCAGCCTGCAGCTCTCCGAAGGAACGCTCAAGTTGAAACCACTCCCCGCCGAAGAGCCGAAGGTCAAGAAGGCGAAGAAGGTTTCAGCAAAGCCGGCTCCTGCCGCCAAGCCAGCTGCAAAGAAGCCGGCGGTAAAGAAGACTGCTGTAAAGAAGCCTGTCGCAAAGAAGAAGCGCTAGCGCAGCGAGCCGACTCCGCGCCGATACGGCGAGAGGGCGAAGAGCGCACCGCCACCAGCGACCAAGCTGCCAACACCAACGAGGCGATCGAGCAGTGCGAGTGCGATTGCCGACTCAGGCGAGAAGCCGAAGAGCGCCACAAGAATGCCGACCATCCCCGCCTCAACGATGCCAATCCCTGCTGGCGTAAATGGCACCACGGTGAGCACCGCCGAAACAAGCGCCACAAAGATGGTGCTGGCAATGCCGATCTGACCCGCTGCCGGATTGACCACAAAGATCCCGAGTGCCATAGCGACAGCGGCGAGCCGAACAGACTCACCGATCCAAATAGCTAGTGAGAACGGCAAGGCGTTGCGAACCACGCGGCCCCCACTCCCTGCGCGCAGTGACGTCGCGGCGTTGGTGAAACCGTTCTTGATCGCATCGGGGATCGGTAGCGCGTAGATGAGCGCTGCCGCGAAGCCGCGTGCAACAAGCAGCAGCAGTGTTGTGGCCGCTGCGACTCCGAGCGCGATCGCGGTGAGCGCGAGTGCCGTCGGTGGGAGCTTTCCGCCGAAGGCAACAAACGTGGAAGCTGCGCCAAGGAGTGCAACGGTGGCGAGGTCAACAAGTCGCTCCGCAATCACCGTGCCGACTGCATTACCAAACGATGTTGCGCCGTTGTGTTTTAGCAGCCACCCGCGATACACATCGCCCATCTTCGCCGGCAAGACGCAGTTCACCCAGAACGAAAGGGTGAGAATCTCTGTCGCAGCGCGTCGCGAGATATTCAGGCCCGATGCAGAGAGGATCATGCGCCAACGCAGCCCTCGTAGCGGGAAGGTGCTCCAGCTGGCGGCAAGCGCAACGAGCAATCACGCGGGGTTAGCGCGGTTGAGTGTTGCCGCAACCTCTGCAAGGTTGAACGATGTTGCAGCGCGCATCACACCTGCAACAAGAATTACCGTTAGCAGTAGGGCGAAGATGGTTGAGCGACGCGTAAGTCGGGCGAGCAGCATCTGATCGCCTATCGTTCGCCGAAGGTCACGCCAGCGTTGACACGTCGATTTCCGCGCGTGGCATTAACCAGCTTCGCAATCGGCGTGAAGAGTCGCGCAAGGAGTGCGCCACGACCGGTGATGCGCGTGATGTCACCGTGCAGCGCCGAATGAAATCCTGCAGCGGTGTTGAGATCTCCGCTCATGATCGTAGAGGCGCCGCCGATCTCCAGCAGAGTGTGTGCATCGCTTACTGCCACCGAGGGGAGGCCGCGGCTAGCCGCGAGTTCGGCGGCACGCTGATTCCCTCCGGGCGCAACAAGTCGAGCATTCCACCCTTCAATCCAGTCAACCTCACTCACTAGGGCGAGGGCGGCCTCGTCTCGCAGGAGCGAGCCACGCCAACCGTCAAATGGGTGCGGAATCCCCACGAGCCCACCCTGGTCGCGAAGGGCGGCGATCGCCTCACTGGCGGGGAGTCCGGCGGTAATGGGGCGCTCCAGGAAGAGGGCGATCAGGTCTCCCTGAGCCGTTCGCACCTCAGAGCCGACGATCACTGTGAGCCCTGGCGTGGCGGCATCTCGGGCACGCAGGGCGCCATCGATGCGGTCGTGGTCGGTGATGGCGAGGTGGGTGATCCCTCGCGTCGCTGCGGTGCGGGCTACGGCGACTGGGTTGCTCAGGGAGTCGAAGCTTGCGCTGGTGTGGCAGTGCAGGTCGACGACGGCGCGGGCCGCCATGGGATTAGGCCTCGCTGGTCATGGACTTCGCGAACTGCTCGAAGTGCTCGAGCGCAATGCCCGTCCCCTTCGCAACGCAGCTCAGCGGGTCCGGAGCGATGTGTGCCGCGACACCGGTGACGGTGGTGACGAGTCGGTCAATGTTGCGGAGCAGCGCACCGCCGCCAGAGATGACGATCCCCTTATCAATGATGTCGGCACTCAGCTCTGGTGGTGTCTGCTCCAGCACCGCGCGAATCGCGTCGGTAAGGTTTCGTAGCGGCACTTCAAGTGCCTCGGTCACTTCGGTCGAGGTGATCTTCACTTCGCGTGGCAGCCCTGCAATCATGTCGCGCCCCTTCACGCTCATCGTCAACTCCTCTTCCAGTGGAAGAGCGCTACCGATCTCGATCTTTACCTGCTCTGCCGTGCGGTCGCCGATCATCAGGTTGTACTTACGGCGAATGTAGAGCGCGATCGCCTCGTCAAAACGGTTGCCGCCAACGCGGTGCGACTTGCTCACCACGATCTCCGACATCGAAAGTACGGCGATCTCAGCGGTGCCACCGCCAATGTTGACGATCATGTTTCCCGATGGCCCGCTGATCGGTAGCTCCGCACCAATCGCGGCCGCCATCGGCTCTTCAATGAGGAACGCCTTCCCTGCGCCGGCCTGGCGTGCAGCGTCCAACACGTAGCGCTTCTCCACCGACGTTGAGCCTGCTGGAACGCTCACAAGTACGTCTGGTCGACCGAACGAGAATCGTCCAGAGGTACCCTTCTTGATGAAGTAGCGGAGCATCGCCTCAGTGACGACGTAATCGGCGATCACGCCGTCGCGAAGTGGGCGAATCGCAGTGATAGAGCCAGGGGTACGTCCGAGCATCTCTTTTGCCTCGTTACCAACCGCAACGATCTGATCGCGGTCGTTAATGGCAACAACACTTGGCTCACGAACGGTGATACCGCTCCCTTGCACGAAGACGAGAATGTTTGCGGTTCCTAGATCGATGCCAATCTTCATCCCGCTACTCCCTCTTCACTTACGTGGGTGAGCTCCGCGCCAAGGCCTCGGAACTTCTCCTCAATGTTCGCATAGCCGCGTCGTACGTGGTGCGCGCCGTGAATACGGCTCGCTCCTGGTGCTGCCAGTGCCGCGAGCATCAGTGTGGCACCTGCGCGCAGATCTGGAATCTCCGCCTCAGCAGGGTGGAACGTCGTTGGCCCCGTGACGCGCGCCGTGCGTGGATCAACGATCTCCACCTGTGCGCCAAAGCTACGAAGCCCAACGAGCCACTCGAGACGATCTTCGAAGATCGTCTCTTCGATGGTGCTCGTGCCCGCGGCTCGCGTGAGCATCAACCCCGCAGATGGCTGCAGGTCAGTGGCGAGTCCGGGGAACGGTTGCGTGCGAATGTTGGTTGGTTGATAGGCGCCGCCTGCAGGGAGTCCGGTGACGCGCAAGCTCTTGCGCGCTGCATCGGTTGGATCGGCCTCAATCGCGTAGTCCACTCCAAGCTGATCGAGCAGATCAATAAATGCCTTCATATGTGTAGGCTCAACACCGTCAACGTTGATCGTGCCGCCCACTACCGCTGCGGCGGCGGCAAACGTTCCCGCTTCAATGCGATCTGGCATCACGCGATGTGTGGCGCCATGAAGTGCGTCAACGCCTTGAATCTCAATCCGATCTGGTTTGGTGCGCGCAACCTGTGCGCCCATCGCGTTGAGCATCGTGATCAGATCATCTACTTCCGGCTCCTGCGCCGCCGGCGTAATTACCGTGGTCCCCTTTGCCAACACCGCGGCAAGGATGGCGTTCTCTGTCCCCATGACGGTGATCTGCGGAAAGGTGATCGTTGCCCCCGTAAGGCGGCCGCTACTCTTCGCGAAGTAGTAGCCATCGCGGTAATCAATCTCGGCGCCGAGGGCGCGCATCGCATCAACGTGCAGGTTCACGGGGCGACGGCCAATGCGATCGCCGCCCGGGTTACTAATGATCACGCGGCCAAACCGGGCGAGGAGTGGGCCAAGGAGCATGAAGCTCGCGCGCATCTTCGCCGCAGCCTCAAGCGGCACAAAGAGCCATTCGGCGTTCGCCGCCTGCAGGCTCATCGTTTCAGGGGTTGGGCGCTCGATGGTGACGCCGATGTCGCGGAGAGTGTCGGCAAGCACATCAATGTCGAGGATCCCTGGGATGTTCTCCAGGTTCACGCGCTCGCCAGTCAGAACTGCGGCGGCCATGACCTTGAGGGCGGCGTTCTTGGCGCCGCTCACCCGCACGCGGCCAGCGAGGGGTCGCCCGCCTTGAATGCGGAACTCCTCCTTGGCCAGAGGGATCGGTCGGTACTCCCACGAGAACGGCTTCACGGCGGTCATGGGCGGATTCTCGCCGTTTGCAGCAGAAGCGTCCAACAGGGGCTCACTTTCTTGGGCCACCCGCACGGGCGACGCGGGGGGCTAGCGCTTGCGGCGGCGCTCAGCGACGCGGAGGTGCAGGAGGGCTCGGCTCAGCGAGGCCCGAGCGGTTGCGAGCGAGGCGGGATCCTGTGTGCCGGCGCCAGAGATCGCCGCTTCGGCGGCAGCCTTCGCCTTCTCAATGGTGGCAATATCGAGTTCACCCGACAAGTCCGCCGACTCGGCGAGCACCACCACGCGATCGGGTCGCACCTGCACGAAGCCACCAATGATGGCGATGTGCTCGATCGAACCGTCGAGCGTCGTGATGCGCCCTTCGCCGGAGCCGAGCACGGTCACGTACGGCTCGTGCTTTGGCAGGATGCCGACCTCGCCATCAATCGTTGGTAAGACCAACGCGGAGGCCTCGCCCTTCCAGGCGAGGCGCTCCGGCGTCACGATCTCCAACGTAAATGGCATCTCGGTACGTACCCTTACTTGTTGAGCGCGGCGGCGTTCGCCCGAACGTCGTCGAGAGTTCCTGCAAGGAAGAACGCCTGCTCTGGCAGTTCGTCGGCCTTCCCTTCGAGGATCTCGCGGAACGAGGCGATCGTGTCGGCGATCTTCACGAACTTGCCGGGACGGCCGGTGAATACCTCGGCCACGAAGAACGGCTGGCTCATGAAGCGCTGCAACTTGCGGGCACGGTTCACCAACAGCTTGTCATCAGGCGAAAGCTCGTCCTGACCGAGGATGGCGATGATGTCCTGCAAGTCGCGGTAGCGCTGCAACACACGCTGCACCTCTCGCGCCGTCTCGTAGTGGTTCACACCAACCACGAGCGGATCGAGCACGCGCGACGTCGACGTCAACGGATCCACCGCCGGATAGATACCAAGCTCGGTGATCGATCGCTCGAGGCGAATCGTCGAGTCAAGGTGTCCGAAGGTGGTTGCCGGTGCTGGGTCGGTGTAGTCGTCTGCCGGCACGTACACCGCCTGCAGCGAGGTAATCGAACCCTTCTTCGTCGACGTAATGCGCTCCTGGAGCGCCGCCATCTCCGTCGCCAGGTTTGGCTGATAGCCCACGGCGCTTGGCATGCGGCCGAGCAACGCGGAGACCTCAGAGCCCGCCTGGGTGAAGCGGAAGATGTTGTCAATGAAGAGCAGCACGTCGCGCCCTTCCGCATCGCGGAAGTACTCGGCCATCGTCAAGCCCGAGAGTGCGACGCGAAGTCGTGCTCCAGGTGGCTCGTTCATCTGGCCGAACACCATCACGGTCTTGTCGATAACGCCTGAGTCGCGCATTTCGCCGATCAGGTCGTTCCCTTCGCGTGAACGCTCACCGACGCCCGCAAACACGGAGTAGCCGGAGTGCTCTTGCGCAACGTTGCGAATCAACTCCTGGATCACGACGGTCTTGCCGACGCCGGCGCCGCCGAAGATGCCGATCTTTCCGCCCTTCTTGAACGGGCAGACAAGGTCAATCACCTTGATGCCCGTCTCGAAGAGTTCGGTCTCGGTGGTGAGGTCTTCGTACGCTGGTGCGGAGCGGTGAATTGGCAGGTACTGATCGACCTTCACGCCGCCAGCCTGGTCGATCGGCTCACCGAGCACGTTGAAGACGCGGCCGAGCGTTCCGGCGCCAACAGGCACCGAGATCGGTGCGCCGAGGTCGGTTGCCTTTGCGCCGCGAGCGAGCCCGTCGGTGGTGGTCATGGCAACGGTGCGCACGCGATTGTTGCCAAGGTGCTGCTGCACCTCAACAACAAGCGAACCATCAGTTCGATCAATGCGTACGGCGTTGTAAATCGCTGGCAGCTCGCGTGCGGCGAACTCAATGTCAACGACCGGCCCCGTAATCGAAACTACGGTTCCTACGGCTCCTGCCTTTGCTGCGGTTGCGTTCGCCATCACTCCTCCTGCCTTTCTATGTTCAGTTCGCGCTTGCGCCTGAAGCAATTTCGATCATTTCACGCGTAATGTTCGACTGTCGCACCTTGTTGTACGTGAGTGTGAGATCGCTAATGAGGTCACCCGCGTTCTCGGTTGCGTTCTTCATTGCGACCATGCGGCTCGACTGCTCGCACGCCGTGGTCTCGAGCACGCCCTGGAAGATGCGCGTCGCAACGTAGCGGGGCAGTAGCGCCTCAAGCACCGCCGCTGGGTCGGGCTCAAAGAGGAACTGGTTCCCCGGGATGCCGGCGGTGTCGGCTGATGCCTTGATTGGAAGCAGCTGCACCGCCTCTGGGCGCTGCGTCAGGGTCGAGATGAATGCTGGGTGGATCAGGGTGACGCCCGCCGAGCGACCGGCGAGAAAGTCGCCAACCAGAAGGCTCACGAGGGCGGTGACGTCGCCGAAGGTCGGCTTGTCGCCGTACCCTGGGAAGGCGGCGCTGATCTCGTACCCGCCGCGGGCGAGGGCGTCACGCCCCTTCTTGCCAATCGTGATGACTTTACTCCCTGCGCCGGCCGTCTCGAGCTCCTTCAGGGCGAAGCGGATCAGGTTGCTGTTCAGGGCGCCAGCAAGGCCGCGGTCGGTCGTGAAGAGCACGATCGTGCGCGGTGCGCCGCTCTCTGGGCTGCGAAGGAGCGGATGCCCCTCTTCGCCCAACACGGCCGCCAGGTCGGCGATGACCTCATCGATCGAGTGTCCGTAGGGGCGGCTCGCCAGGGTGGCGTCTTGGGCGCGCTTGAGTTTTGAGGCGGCGACGAACTGCATGGCGCGGGTGATCTGGCGAATGTTCTTCACCGATCCGATTCGTCGTCGAATCTCACGCTGACTTGGCATGCTCTCCTCGCCGCTCGCCCCTCGCCGTTAGGCGAGGAACCCCTTTCGGAATGCGTCGACGGCCTCATCGAGACCCTTCGCCGTATCGTCAGAGATCGCGTTCTCCTTGGCGATGCTCGTCAGGATCGTGGTGCGCTCGCGCTCAAGGAAGGTGCCGAAGCCCGACTCAAACTCACCAACGCGTGGCGTTGGTACGTCGTCGAGCTTCCCCTTCGATGCCACATACAGAATCGCAACCTGTCGCTCCATCGAGACCGGCTGGTACTGCGGCTGGCGCATGATCGACGAGAGCTTCTCGCCGCGCGTCAGCTGGTCGCGTGTTGACTTGTCGAGGTCGCCCGAGAACTGTGCGAAGGCCGCAAGTTCGCGGTACTGCGCAAGGTCGAGCTTCAACGGACCGGCAACCTTCTTCATCGCCTTCGTCTGCGCGGCGGAACCCACGCGCGATACGGAGATACCCACGTTCACCGCTGGTCGCTGACCGGCGTTGAAGAGGTCGGTCTCCAAGAAGATCTGGCCGTCGGTGATCGAGATGACGTTCGTCGGAATGTAGGCCGACACGTCACCCGCCTGCGTCTCAATGATCGGCAGCGCCGTCAGTGAGCCACCGCCGAGGTCATCGGAGAGGCGCGCTGCGCGCTCCAACAGACGGCTGTGCAGATAGAAGACGTCGCCTGGGTAGGCTTCGCGTCCTGGTGGTCGGCGCAAGAGCAGCGCCATCTCGCGATACGCAACCGCGTGCTTCGAGAGGTCGTCGTAGACGCAGAGTGCGTCGCGCACGAGCACGCCGTCAATCGTGACGCCGTTCTCCATGATCTCTTCGCCAATCGCGCAACCGGCGAATGGTGCGAGGTACTGGAGTGGTGCTGGATCTTCAGCGCCGGCAACCACCACTACGGTGTGCGCCATGGCGCCCTGCTTCTCGAGCTGCGCCACAACGGTGCGCACGGTCGAGAGCTTCTGACCGATCGCGACGTAGATGCAGATGAGGCCCTTCCCCTTCTGATTGATGATCGTGTCGACAGCAACGGCGGTCTTGCCGGTCTGGCGGTCGCCAATGATCAACTCGCGCTGACCGCGACCGATTGGAATCAGTGCGTCAACGGCCTTGATGCCGGTCTGCACTGGTGTCGTTACCGACTTGCGGCTGATAACGCCCGGAGCGATGCGCTCAACTGGGCGCGACTTCTTTGCATTGATTGGGCCCTTGCCGTCGAGCGGTCGACCGAGTGGGTCAACAACACGTCCGATCAGCTCGGGGCCAACTGGTACCTCAACAACCCTGCCGGTCGTCTTGACGGTGTCGCCTTCCTTAATAGACTTTGCGTCGCCAAGGAGCACGGCGCCGACCGTCTCTTCACCAAGGTTCAAGGCCATGCCAGCAACGCCGTTTGGGAACTCCAGAAGTTCAGACGAGAGCGCGCCTGAAAGTCCGTAGACCTGTGCAATGCCATCGCCCACCTCAACAACGGTACCGACGGTGCGCGACTCGGCGCTCCCATCGAACCCTTCGATCTGGGCCTTCAGAATGCTGATGATCTCGTCGGACTTAATTGCCATGATCTTCTCGCTCCTCGCTGCTCTACGCGCTCTGCCGGTTCAGCCGGCGACCGAGAGGATCCGCTCACGCATTCGCGAGAGCCGCCCCTTAACGCTGCCATCAACAAGTCGATCGCCAACACGGAGCGTTGCTCCGCCGACGAGGCTTGCATCTACTTCGTACGACATCTGAACTGCATGGCCCGCCATCGTGGCGGACTCGGTTTCGAATCGTATGCGCTCTGCAGGGCTCGCCTCAAGGGCGGTAACCACGCGTGCAATGGTGATGCCGTTGCGCGCATTGAGCGCATCGCGCGTCGCCTCGGCGATTGCCGGGACCGACGCAAGGGTGCGTCGTCGCGCCAACATGCCGACCAACGTATGAATGTGCGCGCTCACTGTGCCGCCCGCCGCCTTCTCGAGTGCTGCCACACGACCAGCTGCTGGCGTGCGTGGGTCATCGAGAATCTGGCGTGCGCCTGGTGCCGCAATCACCGCCGCGAGGCGGTCGAGCTCGTCTGCCTGCGATGCCGCCGACGACGCGTCCTTGGCCAGGCCAAGGAGTGCCGCTGCGTATCGTCGTGCGGAGCCGAGCGGTCGATCCACGATCAGTTCCCCTTCTTGGACTGCTCGTCCAAGAACTCGCCCACCAGGGCGCGCTGGCGATCGCCGTCCATCGAGGAGCCGACCACCTTCGTGGCGGCACCAATGGCCAGATCGGCAACCTCACTGCGGATTGCGGCGAGTGCGCTGACGCGCGCCGCCTCAATCTCCTTGGTGGCGTCGACTCGCATGCGATCCAACTCCGCCTTCAGTGTGGCGACCTGCTCATCGCGAATCTGTGCCGCAGCCTTGTCGGCATTGGCGCGGATCTCGTTCGACTCGCGTCGAGCGTCGGCGAGCGCAACGCCCGCCGCCTCTTCCGCGCGACTCTTGGCGATCATGGCCTCGGCCGCATCGCGCAGCCCGCGCTCAATGCGCTCACGGCGCTCGTCAAGCATCTTCATGACAGGTCCGAGCGCAACGGCGCGAAGGACCAAGATGAAGAAGCCGAAGTTTGCCGCGGAGACCAAGATCCAGAACAGGTTGAAGCTGATCCCAGCCTCAGCAGGTACGCCCGGCTCGGGCACCGCTGCGGCTCGAACCGCCGCCTGAATAATCGCGTGCATCATGTGCTGCACCAACCCTACCTAACTCGTTGACTACTTCAGGACGAGGGTAAGGATGCCGAGCACGATTGCGAGAACGCCGAGGCCTTCAGCAAACGCTGCGCCAAGGATGAAGACGCCACGCACTGGGCCTGCGGCCTCAGGGTTGCGCCCGATTGCCGTCGCCGCAGCTGCTGCTGCAAGGCCTACGCCGATGGCTGGCCCGATCACGCCGAGTGCTGCGATTCCGCCTGGAAGGTTGTCCATCGCTCTGTTCCTCCTACTTGTGGTCGCTACTCGGACCTATGCCGAATACTCGACCGGGCTGCTCCTCAGCTACGGCTAGTGTGCCGCAACTTTCGATTCCGCTCCCGCGTCGGTATGACCCTTCGCTGGGTGCTCCTCATGGCCCTCCTCGTGGTGCCCCTCCATGGCAAGCATGGTGAAGACCAACACGAGGACGCTGAAAATAATCCCCTGCATGAGCCCGACGAAGAGCTCAAGCCCGTAGAGGGCGACGGGGATGAAGGCGAAGGTGATCGTGGTCATAACGGTCAGCGCCAGCTCGCCGCCGTAGATGTTGCCGAATAGACGCATGGAGAGCGCGACCGGCTTCACAAATTCCAGGAGAAATTCAATCAGTCCGACAAAGAGGCCAACGGGGCCGCGCTTGAGGCTGAAGAATTTTCCGAAGTAGGAGCCAACACCGAGGGCGTGAATCCCTTGGTAGTGGAAGTAGCCGAACATCACCAGGGCCATGCCCACGGTGACGTTCACATCGCTCGTTGGCGCACGGAAGGCGTGCAGTCGTCCCACACCAGGGATGAGGCCAGACCAATTTGACGCAACGATAAAGATAAATACTGCGAGGAAGAGGGGGAGGAACTTTTCAGAGCCGACGCCGCCGATCCCCTTTGCAAATCCTGAGAGCGCCTCGATCGCAAACTCCAGAGCGTTCTGAATCTTCCCGGGAATCTCCGTCAGCCTTCGCGCGACTAGCGCGAAGAGCAGAATCACGACCGCCATAACGATCCAGGTCATGATGATCGAACCGGTGATCGAAGGGTAGAAATCGAGCAGCGCAGCGGCGTGATGCTCCTCGCTGCCGAGATTAATGACAGCGTGCGGCACGATGGGCTCAAGGGCCTGTCGAATCACGGTGCCTGGGAATCCGACGAGCCCCTCACCTCTGGTAAGGAGAGCGGCGGCAACGTCAACGATCAGTACGATGAGGGCGCCGATGAGGAGCATGCGCTTCGGCGAGGTTCGCTGAGCTGCTACGGTCACTTCGCCCTCCCCCTCTCCGCGTCTATGCGCGCTCTCTGTCGTCGTGCAACCTCTGCACTCTCCAGTGCGTCAAGTGTCGCCAGCACACGCCGGATCAACTGTGCCGATCCGACTGAGCCAACGAGAAAGCCTCCGATAAAGCCGAAGACCAGCCCGAACGGCCGGCTCCCGAGCTTGCCATCAAGCCAATCGCCGCCCAGCGCGCCACCTAACGTCGCTACCAACAGCATCACTCCAATCTGCGAGAAGAGCGTGAGATACATGCCCTTGCCACCGATTGTGGTCAGCCCTTGCGGCGCATCTGCTACGCCCGATTCTAGCGGAGGATCGCCAAACTCGCGTTCGCTTTTTGCGGTTGGCTCAG
>JBAXWE010000003.1:0-49476 GCA_037128565.1 bacterium | reverse complement strand
GTGCAAAGACGGCGGGGGGCACAAAACTGCAGCTAAGTGTTGCGTTTAACTACGGAAGTCGGACCGAGATTGTTGACGCTGTGCGTTCAATTATCGCCGTTGGCATCGCCCCTGAGTCCGTTGACGAACAGACAATTGCACGTGCGCTCTATACCTCTGGGACACCAGACCCGGACCTCGTCATCCGCACGGGCGGGGAGGAGCGCCTCTCGAACTTCCTGCTATGGCAGAGCGCCTACGCAGAAATTGTGACTACGGCAACACTCTGGCCGGATTTTGGTGCGGCGGATCTTGATGCGGCAATCGCAACCTATGCCCAGCGAATCCGGCGGTTCGGGCGATGAGTAGCGGAGCGCTGACGCAGCGGGCGATCGGCTCGCTCCTGATCCTTCCAGTAGCCGCCGTTGCGCTCTTCCCACCAGCAGGCACACTCGCAGTAACCGTTCTGCTGATCGCCCTTGCAGCACGTGAGGCAGCTCGAATCCTCACTAAGGTGATCGGCGGGGCGTCCGCGCTCTGGATCACCGTCATCTTAGTTAGCCCGCTCTTCGCCGCCATCTCGCCGGCCCTTGGTGCGGTGCTTACAATTTCGGCATTGTTGATCTTCGTTGGTTCGGTTGTTCGCCAATCGATTCGGGTGACAGCGAAAGGTCTAGAGCCTGAGCTGCGACATCTTCTTGGAACGATGGCGGCCGTTATCTGGCTGAGTCCACTCACACTGCTCCCACTACTTGCATCACTAGATCCGCTTGATCGAGGTGCACCGGCACGCTGGATTCTGTGGCTGTTGGCGATCGTTTGGACAGCAGATAGCGCCGCGTACCTCGTTGGGCGCACCATTGGTCGGCACAAGTTAGCTCCGGTCCTTTCGCCCCGTAAAAGCCTCGAGGGCTTTATCGGCGGCATTCTTGTTGCGGGTCTCGTTGGTGCGCTGATCGCGGGGCCGCTCTTCACACTCGGCACCCCTGAAGAAGTGCGCCCGCTCTGGGGGCTCGTCTGGGGTTTGGTTATTGCCACTGCGGCTGAAGCGGGTGACCTCCTTGAGTCGCTCTTTAAACGCGTTGCTGGTGCCGAGAGCGCATCTAACCTGATCCCTGGTCATGGTGGCGTCCTCGATCGCATCGATAGCCTTCTGCTCGCGGCGCCCGTAACGCTTATCGCTGCACTCATCCTGCGAGGCTAGGGTGAGCCGTATCCGCGTCGCCTTGCTTGGCGCGAGCGGCTCGATTGGCGTACAAGCTGCCGATGTTATTGCGCAGCACTCCGATAAGTTTGAAATCGTTGCCCTTGCATCAGGTCGCGGTGGCGCACAGCATGATGCTCTGGCTACGGCCAACCCGCAGGCGCGCAGCCTCATTGGCGGGAGTGCTGATGATCTGCGCGCGATCGTCCTTGATACCGCGCCCGACATCGCGTTGATAGCTACAACCGGAGTTGTTGGCCTCGCTGCAACCGTGGCGGCCCTAGAATCGGGCGTGGCGGTAGCCATTGCGAATAAGGAGACGATCGTCGCTGGCGGTGATGTGGTGATGCGTGCCGCCCGTGCAGCTGCGGAGCGCAAGGGGAGCAGCATCCTAGAGCGCCTTCGCCCGGTCGACTCAGAACACTCGGCGCTTTGGCAGTGCCTCGTTGGCGAATCGCTCGACCGCGTTCGATCGCTCTGGCTGACGGCAAGTGGCGGACCCTTTCGCGAATCAACCGCGGCCGAGATTGCCGCCGCAACGCCCGCGACGGCGCTCAAGCACCCAACCTGGAGCATGGGGGCGAAGATCACCATTGATTCAGCGACGCTCGTAAACAAGGGCCTTGAGGCGATCGAGGCACACCGACTCTTCGCCGTGCCCATGTCGCAGATCAAGATCGTGGTGCACCCGCAGAGCGTCGTGCATGGCCTCGTGGAGTTCGTTGACGGATCAACGAAGGCGCAGATGGGGAGCCCAGATATGCGCGGGCCGATCGGTTATGCCCTCGGCTATCCTATGCGTATGGCATCAACAATCCCGAACGTGGATCTCGTAGCGCATGGATCACTCACGTTCAGCGCGCCAGATCTCGTCCGCTTCCCAGGACTAGCGATCGCCTTGGAGGCCGGTCGAGCCGGCGGTGCCGCTCCAGGTGCGCTCATCGCTTCCGACGGTGTCGCCGTCACTCGCTTTCTGGCCGGGGAGTTCGCACTGGGTGTCATTCCTCAACTCCTTCGCGATGCGGTGGAGCGGTTTGGGGTTCGCCCCGCCCCAGCGAACGTCGATGGAGTGATCGCGCTGCATGAAGAGGTGACGCAGTTCGCAGAGCGATGGAGTGGGGCCGCCTGATGGAGATGCTGACCGGCATCGCCGGACCGGTGCTGGTATTCGTACTCCTCGTTGTGCCGCTCATCGTGGTGCACGAGCTGGGACATCTTGTTGCTGCGCGGCTCCGCGGGATCGACGTTCCTGAGTTTGGCATCGGGTTCCCACCACGCCTCTTCACGCTGTTCCGCGGTCGGCGCACGGAACTCACCATCAATGCCCTCCCGCTTGGTGGATTTGTGCGCATGGCGGGCAGTGAGGAGGGTGATACCGACCCTGCAGGTTGGGAACGAGCGACGCTAACCTCAAAGGTGCTGGTGATGGTGGCAGGGGTGGCAATGAACGTTGTCGTCGCCTTTCTACTGATGTTCCTCCTTGCGGGTCCGCTTGCTGAACGCTCGAGCATCCTGCTCGAAGATGTGCAGCCAGGCTCCCCAGCGGCCGCCGCTGGCCTGTTGCCAGGTGACCGCATCATGGGGCTCGAGGGCGAAACGTTCGACCGCTTCGATTCACCGCTGCAGAGCCTTCCAGGGCGGGCAGGGGAGACTGTGCGCGTAACGGTGGTAACTCCTGGCCAAACAGCACGCGATGTTTCCATTGCGCTGCGCACCGCTGCTGAGGCGGCTGGGCAGGGGTATATGGGCGTCAAGATTGCATCTATTGATAGCGCAGGGCCGCTCTCACGCCCGATCGTTGATGCCATGGGGCTAGCCGTCACACGTACCTGGGATGCCGGCACCTCAATTCTCGGTGCATTAGGCAGCTTTATCACATCGCCATTCCGACCCGCTGACGGCTCAAGCTCCGTCGCTGGACCGATCGGTATTGCCGTCGGTGTCTCAGCGGCCGCCGGCCAGCTTGGCTTTGTGGGCCTCCTGCATATCGCCGCCCTTCTCTCAGCAAATCTCGCCGTGTTAAATCTGCTGCCGATTCCGCCACTTGATGGTGGCCGCGTCGCTGCACTCTTCCTCCGACGACTGCTCGGTGAGGTGCGTGGTCGCCGGGTAGAACGAGGGCTTGTCACCGCAGGCGCTGTCCTGATGTTCGCCCTCTTCGCCTGGATCTCTCTCGGAGATATCCTCAATCTCTTCGGGGTGCAGCGATGAGTCGCGAGCTAAACGTCGTCGCTCGCCCTGCAGCCGACAGCCCAGATCAACTGCGCCCCGTTCGTCGCTCGACGCCGAGCGTCTCCGTAGGCGGGGTGCTGGTCGGCTCTGCGCATCCGATCGTCGTGCAATCAATGACGAACACTGACACCGCCGACGCGGCAGGCACCGCCGCGCAGGTCGCTCACCTCGCACGGGCCGGTAGTCAGCTGGTGCGCGTCACCGTCAACAACGACGCGGCTGCGGCGGCAATCCCTGAGATCGTGCAGCGGCTGGCAGATGATGGCCTTATGACGCCGATCGTGGGCGACTTTCACTACAACGGCCATAAGCTCCTCGCCGCTCACCCGAAGGCAGCTGCGTTGTTGGCAAAGTATCGGATCAATCCTGGCAATGTTGGAAGCAAGCACCGCGATGAGAATTTCCAGACGATCGTGAAGGTTGCGATTGATCACGGCAAGCCGGTGCGTATTGGCGTCAACTGGGGATCGCTCGACCAGGATCTCTTAACCAGACTGATGGAGGAGAACGCCGCCGCGGCCACTCCAGCTAGCGCACGAGCGGTGACGATCGAAGCGATCGTGCGCTCTGCAACGCAGTCGGCAGAACTCGCCGAAGCAACGGGTCTACCGCACGATCGCATCCTGCTCTCCGCCAAGACTTCCAACGTGCGCGACCTGTTTGACGTGTACACCGAGCTGGCGGGCCGCTGCGATTACCCGCTGCACCTTGGCCTCACCGAAGCAGGGATGGGGATGAAGGGGATCGTCGCCACAAGCGCCGCCCTTGGGCACCTCTTGAATCAGGGGATCGGCGACACGATTCGCGTCTCATTGACGCCTGAGCCAGGTGCAGACCGCGCGCTCGAGGTTGAGGTGGCGCAGCAGATCCTGCAGTCGCTCGGCCTTCGTGCATTCTCGCCGCAGGTCACCTCGTGCCCGGGGTGTGGGCGCACCACGAGCACCTTTTTCCAAGAGATGGCACAAGAGATTCAGGGTTACCTGAAGGCACGCTTGCCTGAGTGGCGCCCAATTCACCCTGGGGTTGAGAACCTTGAGGTCGCGGTGATGGGCTGTGTCGTCAACGGCCCAGGTGAGTCGAAGCACGCGAACCTCGGAATCAGCCTTCCGGGAACCTTTGAGGAGCCAGTTGCGCCCGTCTTCCAGGACGGCGCCCTACTCACCACCCTCCGCGGGGAGAGGATTGTGGCCGAATTCTTGGAGATCCTAGAGCGGTACGTAGAGGCCCACTACCCAAAGAGCTAGCGCCCGCCGTCTTTGCGCAGCCCTGGGGCGCCCTAGCAGGGCACACGAAGACGTAACCAAGAGGGTCCGGATGTCCGTGGTATAGTTGTTGTAACAACGGCCGCCGAACGAGAGACGTGGGTGACCCCCACGTCTTTTTTATCGGGGTCGCAAACACAGAAGGGAGGCGTGACGTGAGCAAAGAGCTTGTGAGCGCCCTCATTCAGTTAGGCGCTGAGCGCGGTATTGATCGAGCTGCGGTGTTGCAGGCGGCAGAGGAATCCTACGCGGTTGCTCTGAATCGTCGGCATGCATCAGCCGACATCCACGTGCGCCTTGATCCTGAATCAGGGGCAATGCGGGTCTTCAGGGCCCGTCGAGTCGTCGACGAGGTGCTCGTCCCAGGGGCGGAGTGGACACCAGCAGAAGCCGCGGCATCTAAGCCAGGCGCGGTCGTTGGCGACCTCATTGAGCTCGAGGAGATGGATGCGGAGATGGGTCGCATCGTTGCCGCCCAGGCTCGTCAGGCACTCCAGCAGCGCCTCATCCAGATCCAGCGCGACCTCACCATGCAATCGTTTGCTGAGCGCACTGGCGAGATCCTCACCGGCGTTGTGATGCGTGTTGATCGCCGCAACCTCGTCTTGGACGTGGGGAAGGCGGAGGCATATTTACCTGCAACTGAGCAGTCGCCACTCGACACCTTCCGCATCGGCGAAAACGTTAAGGCGCTCTTGCTCGAGGTGCGAACAACTATTCGAGGCCCTGAGATTCTTCTAACTCGTACTCATAAGAACTTCGTCAAGAAGCTCTTTGAGCTCGAGGTACCTGAATTGACAGCGGGCACGGTGGATATCACTGCAATCGCTCGCGAGCCAGGGAGCCGCACCAAGATTGTTGTTGCAACGAAGCAGGTTGGTCTCGACCCGGTCGGCGCAGTTGTGGGCCAGCGTGGCGCACGCGTGCAAGCTGTTGTAGAGGACCTTGGCGGCGAGAAGATCGACATCATTGCGCACACCGACGATGCAGCTGAAGCGATTGGGCGAGCCCTCTCACCAGCACCAGTCGTTTCGGTCACGGTTGATGAAGCGTCTAAATCGGCAACCGTGGTGGTTCCCGAGCGCGCACTCTCGCTGGCGATCGGTGCTGGCGGGCAGAACGCACGCCTAGCAGCGCGACTAACCGGATTCCGCATCGACATTGCCAGTGATGGATCCGGAGCTGCTGAGGCACCAGCAGATGCCCCAGTGGGTGAGGAGGCCTAAGACGCCCGCTGCTCGTGCGCGCACCTGCGTAGCCTGTCGGTCGACACAACCGACGGAGATGCTTGTGCGGTACGGAACTTCCGCAAGCGAAGGCGCACAAGCGGGCGCTGTTGGCGGTAGAGGTGCCTGGATCTGCCAGAGCGGCGACGAAGCGCACGACCTACTCATTGCTGATGGGCTACGACGAGGGTTACGAGGTTGCATCGCGGCCACAGAGATTGAACAGATTCTGATTGAGCGACGAAGCCAACGAGACGGAAGGGGGTAGCAGATGACGAAGCAGCGTAAGAGCATCCGTCCACCGCGCCCCGATCGCTTGCCACCGGAGCCGAAGCCAGCACGTGTTGCGCAGGTGCATGACGGCATCCTCGAGTTGCCCGCCTCCATCGTCGTCGGCGATCTTGCAACGCTGCTCAAGGTAAACCCCGCAGACATCATCAATCCACTGATTCGGAGCGGCGTCTTTGCCACCATGAACCAGGGCATTGATCGCGAGACAGCCTCCCTCATTGCGACTGAGCTCGGTTTCACCGTCAAGGAGCCGGAGCCTGACGAAGATGAGGCGACGCCAGAGGCGACCCCTGAGGCCGTGCCAGCTGCAGCGAAGACGGAATTCTTTAGCGAAGCCCCAGGCGCCGCGCTGATCTCGCGCGCCCCCATCGTTACCGTCATGGGTCACGTTGACCACGGTAAGACGAGCCTGCTCGATGCACTGCGCAAGACCAGCGTTGCGGAGGGCGAGCGTGGCGGCATTACCCAGCACCTTGGCGCCAGCCAGGTACAGCGTGGCGACCGCTCCATCCTCTTCCTCGACACCCCTGGACACGAAGCCTTTACAGCGATGCGAGCACGCGGTGCGCGAGTGACAGATATCGCCATCGTCGTTGTCGCCGCTGATGACGGTGTGATGCCGCAGACAAAAGAGGCGATCAGCCATGCTCGTGCAGCAAATGTGCCGATCATCATTGCGCTCAACAAGATCGACAAGCCAGATGCAAACCCAGATCGCGTGAAGACGGAGCTCGCGGAATCAAACGTTGTGATCGAGGACTACGGTGGCGATGTGCCGCTCGTCGCGGTGTCGGCTCGAACGGGCACCGGCCTCGACGATCTCCTCGACATGGTCCTCCTCGTCGCCGATCTCGGTGACTACAAGGCTGACGCTGCGCGACTCGCGGTGGGCACGGTTATTGAGGCCCAACGCGACAAGGGTCGCGGCCCAATCGCCACTGTGATCGTGCAGACGGGAACTCTCCGCGTTGGTGACCATATGGTCGTCGGCGCCATCTCAGGAAAGGTCCGCTCGCTTGAGTCGACCGATGGGGGCCGAATCAAGGTGGCCGGCCCCTCCACAGCCGTCGTTGTCTCAGGTCTCCCCGAGGTGCCCGTTAGCGGCGAGATCTTCCGTATTGCGGCAGACGAGAAGGAGGCCCGCGCCTGGTCTGAGGCCGCCGCTGACGCTACGAGCGCTGGGCGCGATAGCGGCCACGCCACGATGGAGGACCTCTACAAGCGCATTCAGTCTGGGGCGGGCAAAGAGGTGCGCGTCATTCTGAAGTCCGATGTAGCCGGATCACTCGGCGCCATCGAGCATCAGCTCGAAAAGATGCAGAGCGATGAGGTGCGCATCAACGTGCTCCTCTCAGCCGCAGGAGAGGTCACCGAGAACGACATCCTGCTCGCCTCAGCATCTGATGCGATCGTGCTCGGCTTCACCACGACACTCACTCCAGGTGCGCGCCGCATGGCCGAAACGAACAAGGTTGACGTGCGCCTCTACGAGATCATCTACGAGCTCGCTGACGATATGAAGGCTGCGCTTGAGGGGATGCTCGACCCTGAGAAGTCAGAGGTTGTTGAGGGGCGTGCCGAGGTGAAGCAGCTCTTCCCTGGGAAAGGCTTTGTTATCGCCGGCTCCATCATTCGAGAAGGCCGAGTTACGCGCGGTGCGAAGGTGCGCGTCATGCGCGGCGGAAACCTCGTTGCAACAGATGTCATTGAATCGCTGCGTCGCTTCCGTGATGACGTCCGCGAGGTGAAAGAGGGCCAGGAGTGCGGCATCGGCCTTGGAGCATCGGTCACCGTACTTGAGGGCGACATCTTGGAGATCATCGGCGAGAAGTCAACGAGGCGGACCCTCTAAGCATGTCTGAGCGGATGCCCCGTGTCGACGAGTTGCTTCGAGAAGAGATCAGTGCCCATATCGGACGATCTCTCAGCGATCCACGGCTCGGCTTTGTGACCGTCACCTCCGTCTCTACGTCACCGGATCTGCGGCACGCCAAGGTATTTGTCAGCACGATCGGTAGTGAAGAGCAGCGAGTTGCCTCACTTGCTGCACTCAAGAGTGCCGCATCGCACCTGCGCACCGTGATCGGCAAGGGGCTGCGCATCCGGCGCGTTCCCGACCTGCACTTCGAGCTTGATGAGGCGGGCGATCGCGGCGCACGCATTCAGCAGCTCCTGGGGAGCATTGCCGATGGTGGCCTACCGCCAGAGACACTCTCGCCACTTCCAGCCCCAACACGCACAGGGGTTGAAGAGAAAAGCCGAAGGGGTAAGAAATGAGCGAGCAGGGGATCGTGCACGCAGCGGAGTACCTGCAGCGTGCAGATACACTTCGGGCATCGGCGCTCGCTGCTGTCCCTGCCAACGTGCTGGAGGCACTTCGTTCAGCAACGAGGCTGTGGGTTGTACCACACGAACGCCCCGATGCTGATGCTCTCGGTGCGGCCCTCGGGCTCAAGGCGATCCTTGGCCAGTTCGGCGCGGAGGTCGCCGTGATCAGCGCAGACGCTCCGCCAGCGGTCTATGACGTTATTCCAACAATCGGCGATGTTGTCCTTGAGGCGCCCAACTGGTCGCCTGATGCCATTGTGTTGGTAGATTGCGCCGATCCTAAACGAGCCGGCCGTATTGGTGACCTGATCAATGCGCTGCCAGCCTCCACGCCACGCATCCTCATTGATCACCATGTTTCCAACGATTCGACTTGGCCGCTCGCCTGGGTTGACGCCCATGCTGCGGCGACCTGCGAAATGGTCAGCCTGATTGCGCTCGCGCTCAAGGCTGATCTCTCCGCGGACCAAGGGGATCTTGCTGCAACGCTCGCCGCGGGTGTGATCATGGACACGGCTACCTTCCAGCACGGCAACACGACCGCACGAACACTCGAAGTGGGCGGGCTATTGCTGGTCGCTGGTGCACCAATTAGCGAGATCTCACGAAAGATCTATCGCTCGAAGCCGCTCGCGCAAGTACAGCTCCACGCGCGCGTCTTGGCAAGCTTGAACACCTCCGATCATGGCAACACGGTGTTTGCGACAATGATGCTTGCGGACCTGGCCGAAGTTGGTGCAACGCTTGAGATGAGCGAAGGGATCGTGGATTCATTGGCCCATGTATCGGAAGCTGATGTTGCAATCTTCTTTAAAGAGGACGGCCCGACCTCGTCGCGCATCTCGGTGCGCACGAAGGGGGAGGGTCCTGATGCCACTGCCATCGTTGGCTCTTTCGGCGGCGGCGGTCATGCGCGTGCCGCGGGCGCGACGATCGAGCTCCCCGTGAGCGAAGTGGTCACCCTGGTGCTGGCGCGCGTGGCGGAGCTTCGCGCGCAATCTGTCGTGGGCTGAGCGAATGGCGCGGCGACGGCCGAGCACGCCCGGCATTGACGGGGTCCTTCTCGTTGATAAGCCGAATGGTCCAACTAGTCACGATATAGTCGCCAAGATTCGCCGAATGGCGGGCCAGCCTCGCATCGGCCACGGCGGCACACTTGACCCATTTGCCACAGGCCTCTTGGTGCTGGTTCTTGGTCGCGCAACGCGGTTGGCGAGCATGCATCTTGGCGGTGAGAAGCGGTACGAGGCGACCTTCTCATTTGGTGGCGCAACCACTACCGATGATCTCGATGGCGAGCGCATGGGGGCTCCTGGGACGCCACCTTCTCGGGCGGCAATCGAGGCGCTGTTGCCGCGTTTTCGCGGCGCACTTGAGCAGGTGCCGCCGTCGCACTCCGCAAAGCGCACAGACGGCGTACGGGCCTATGAGCGGGCACGTGCGGGCGAGGTGGTCGAGCTGGCGCCACGTCCGATTGAGATCAAGCGGTTCGACGTACTTGGCTGGGACAGCTCACATGCCGAAGAGCCGCTCATGCACGCCAAGCTTGATGTGAGCTCCGGCACCTACATTCGCGCCATCGCGCGTGACCTCGGTCGCGATGCGGGGAGTGGCGCGCACCTCGTTGCGCTGCGACGCGTGGGTTCTGGTGTCTTTGCAGTGGGGGAGGCGCACACCATGGAGCAGATCGCCGCCGCGGCACTCGCGGGTGAACTGCGCAACCTACTGTTGCCGCTGGACGCTGGGCTTGATCACATCGCCGCAACGGAAGTCGGCGAAAAGGGCGCGGCGCTGCTGCGTGATGGCATCGCACTCCCTGTGAGCATGCTGGACAGTGCCGGCCAGGAGACGACAGAGGGGAGCCCTCTGCGGCTGCACGTGCATGGCGCCATCGCTGCGTTCGGTCGTCGCACCGCATTTGGCGCGCAACCTGAACGCGTCTTCATCGAATCGAACGCACTTGTCGGGCAACGCCTGTGAAGCGAGCACTCGGATGGGACGAGTTAGCAGCGGAGATGGCCGCGGCGGATGCCCCGCTTGGATCAGTGCTGACACTCGGGGTGTTTGATGGGCTGCACCGTGGACATGTGCGCCTGCTTGCCGCTGCTGAGCGACTTGCCCGAGCAGCGGGACTCCTGCGCGTACATATCGGCTTCACCCCACACCCCGACCAGCTGATTCGGGGTGTAACCCCCCTACAGCTCCTTGATGCGGGTGAGCTTGAGTTGCGAATGGCAGGGGCGGGTGTCGACCTCTGGTGCGACCTCCCATTCACGCCGCAGTTGCGCGACACCCCCTGGGAGGGCTTCACTGAGCGTCTGGTTGGGGTGACGGCGGCGAGGAGCATCGTCCTCTCACCAGAATCTGCCTTCGGTCAGGGACGCCAGGGGACACTGCCCAACGTCCGCGCCTGGGGTGCCGCCCATGGGCTGCAGGTCTACCCAGTGGCTGAGGCAACCGCTGGGGGAGCCCCCATTCGAAGTACCCGTATCAGGGAGGCCATCGCGGACGGGGATCTCACCGGGGCGGCGCGCCTCCTCGGCCGCCCGTATGCCCTGGTCGGCACCCTTCAGGGGGACCAGGTGCGCCTTCAGCCCAAAGGGGCGGCGGTCCCACCCCCAGGGGAGTACCGGGCTCGCGTTGGGGTGGCTGGGCGCCCGGAGGGACGCCTCCCCCTTGTGGGACGGCTCACCACGGTGCGCCTCAACGCGGATGGGCTGACCATCACGCTCGTGCGACCAGATCCCGCAGATCGACGCTTCGAGGGGGGTCCGATACGGGTCGCCCTGCTTGGAGGGAGCCTCCAGGCGTAAATTTGCTACCCTATGCACATCCAAGATGTGATGAAGAGATGAGGGGTGCCCTTGGAGCACCTCCGATGTAAGGAGAACCACCACTTGCCACTAGACCAAGAAACCACCGCACGCATCGTTGCCGAAAACGGGCGTCACGGTACTGACACCGGGTCTGCCGATGTCCAGATCGCACTCCTGACGGAGCGCATTCAGGGACTGACGTCGCACCTGCAAACCTTTAAGCAGGACAACCACTCGCGCCGCGGGCTCTTGAAGCTCGTCGGTCAGCGACGTCGACTGCTGACATTTCTTAAGCGTGAAGATGCAGCGCGCTACGCCGCGCTCTCCGAGAAGCTCGGACTTCGTCGCTAACCACCCCCCAGCCTCTGGCTGGGACTACATCGGCACGCTGACGGAAGAACCGCCAGCGGCCTGACAGGAGAACAGAATGAGCAACATCACCAGCGTATCCGCCGAGTTCGGCGGTCAGACCCTCACGATTGAGACAGGCCGAATGGCCCGCCTCGCCGGCGGTGCAGTCACCGTTCGCTACGGCGACACCGTGGTCCTTGGCACTGCAAACCGCAGCGAGCCACGACCAGGTCTCGACTTCTTCCCCCTCACGATTGAATTCGAAGAGCGCATGTACGCCGCAGGGAAGATTCCAGGCGGATACATCAAGCGCGAAGGGCGAGCCTCCGAGAACGCAACGCTCTCCGCTCGTCTCACCGACCGACCGATTCGACCACTCTTCCCAGAGGGGTACAAGGACGACGTGCAGGTTGTGATCACCGTGCTGAGCGCGGACCAGGAGAACGACCCAGATATTCTCGGAACGCTCGCCGCCTCTGCGGCGCTGACGATCTCTGAGATTCCGTTCCTTGGGCCAATCGGCGCAGTCCGCGTCGGCATCGTCAACGGTGCCTTTGTGATCAACCCAACCTTCGAACAGCTCAAGGAGAGTGATCTCGATTTGGTGGTCTCAGGAACAGTCAGCGCGATCATGATGGTCGAGGCCGGCGCCAACCTGATTACTGAAGACAAGATGGCTGAAGCCATTGAGTTCGGACACGGCGCCATCAAGGCGCTCGTTGCCCTCCAGGAGGAGCTGCGCGCCAAAGTTGGCAAGGAGAAGCGCGTTCCGTACATCGAGCCAAGCACCGACAGCGTGCTTGCCTTTGCCGAGGCGGCCGCGAACGGCGGCACCTTTGTGATCGTTGACACTGAGACAACCGGTCTCGATCCAAAGATTTCGGATCTTGTCGAAGTCGCCGCAGTGAAGGTCAAGGGTGGCAAGATCACCGACCGCTGGAGCAGCTTTGTTGACGCCGGCAATGGCATCGTTGGCGCCCAGATGCACGGCATCACGAACAAGGACATCAAGGGCGGGCTCACGCCGAAGGCAGCAGCCGAGAAGATTGCTGAATTCGCCAAGGGCGCAATCCTTGTTGGACACAACCTTGGCTTTGACGTCGCGTTCCTCGACGAGGCGCTCGGCAAGGGTCGCACCTTCGCGACCGAGCAGGGCAGCTATCTTGACACCTACGTCCTCTTCAAGGAGGCGTACCCAGAGAGCGAATCGTTCAAGCTCGGAGATCTCGCCCGTGTTTACGGCGCAGCGACAACTCCGAACCATCGAGCCGCAGCTGACGCTGAAGCAACAGCTGAGCTCTTGCTACTCCTCGCCAACGAACTCCCGGGTCGCCTCGCGACGCTCAAGGAGGGGATTGCCGATTCTATCCGTGCCGCACGCAGTGGCAAGGGCGAGCCGAAGGCAATCTTTGAAGCAGCACGCCGCAAGGCGCGTGTTGGAAAGAACCTCTTCGGTTGGATGCATAAGAAAACCGCGCGTAGCCTGACGATGAAGGAGGGGATTCGCCTCGACGGCCGTAAGGTTGATGAGATCCGCAAGATCTCTGTAGAGGTTGGTCTGCTCCCACGCGCACACGGCTCAGGCCTCTTCACCCGCGGTGAGACGCAGGCGTTGAGCGTGGCCACCCTTGGCCCAGTGGCACAGGGGCAGCGTCTCGACACGATCTCGCCGATCACTGAGAAGCGCTACATCCACCACTACAACATGCCGCCGTACAGCACCGGCGAGAACAAGCCGATGCGTGGCCCAGGGCGACGCGAGATTGGGCACGGAGCCCTTGCCGAGCGCGCACTGATCCCAGTGCTCCCATCGATCGAGGAGTTCCCATACGCCATCCGAGTCGTCTCAGAGTGCGTGACCTCCAACGGATCGACCTCAATGGCCTCAACCTGCGGTTCGAGCCTCTCACTCCTTGATGCCGGTGTGCCGCTCAAGGCGTCAGTAGCTGGTGCTGCAATGGGCCTGATGTCGGAGCCAGATGGCGAGTTCATCGTCCTCACCGACATCCTCGGCAAAGAGGATGCCTTCGGCGACATGGACTTCAAGGTGACGGGAACCCGCACAGGGATCACCGCCTTGCAGATGGACATCAAGGTGCAGGGGATTAACGGGGCGATCATTCGCACCGGCCTCAAGGATGCGCTCGCTGCGCGCCTCGAGATCCTCGACAAGATGGATGCGATCATCAGCACGGCTCGTCCTGAGCTCTCTGACTTCGCACCACGCATCACCACGATCAAGATTAATCCGGAGAAGATCCGCGACATCATTGGTAAGGGTGGCGCAGTCATTCGCAAGCTGCAGGATGACTTCCAGGTCAACATCAATGTGCAGGACGACGGCACCGTACAGATCGCGTCGGCTGATCCAGAACGCACCAAGGGCGTCCTTGATGCGATTAATGGGATCACCAAAGAGGTTGAGCTCGGTGCGCTCTACATGGGCAAGGTCACCCGCATCATGGGCTTCGGCTGCTTCGTTGAGATCCTTCCAGGCAAGGAAGGCCTCGTACGTATCGGCGAGCTCGCGGACTACCGTGTGAACACCGTCGAGGATGAGGTTGCCGTTGGCGACGAGATCATGGTTGTGGTCACTGAAGTTGACCGCCAGGGTCGGGTGAACCTGTCGCGCCGCGCCGCCATGCAGCGTCATAAGGCCGCGCCACAGGAGTAACCGTGTCCCGAAACTCAAGAGAAACAACTGAGGACTTGCGGTTAACCCGCAGGTCCTCAGTCGTATACTGGGCGATATGAGTACCGCATCGCACCAAGAGGGCTACGTCGTCGCCGTGCTTGGCGCGACCGGCCTCGTTGGGCAAACCATGATTGCCGTACTTGAGGAGCGCAACTTTCCAGTGCGTACGCTCATCCCCTTGGCCGCAACTAGCGGTGGTCGTACCGTACGCTTTCATGGTGCAGATATTCCGGTGCAGCAGGTTCGGCCCGATTCATTCACCGGCATAGATATCGCGCTCTTTAGCGCGGGGGGCGCGGCAAGCCTGACCTATGCACCAGAGGCGGCGGCGCGAGGGTGCGTCGTGGTGGACAATTCGAGCGCCTGGCGTATGGATCCGAGTGTTCCGCTGGTTGTCTCCCAAGTGAATCCAGGGGCGCTCGCAACGCATAAGGGGATCATTGCCAACCCCAACTGTTCGACGATGCAGCTTGCACCGCTACTAAAGGCGCTCGCTGATGCTGCCGGGCTGCAACGGGTCGTTGTTGCCACCTATCAGGCGGTTTCCGGCGCAGGCGCAAAAGCGATAGAAGATCTCCGACAGCAGCGCGCTAGCGTGGTCAGCGGCGACACACCCGCTTCAACAATCTATCCGCACGCCGTCGTGTCAAGCCCAATCCCTGCCATTGATGTGTTTCTCCCTGACGGCTCCACCAAAGAGGAGGCGAAGGTCGTCAACGAGAGCAGAAAGATTCTTGAATTACCGAACCTACGCATCTCTGCGACGGCGGTCCGAGTTCCGGTTGAACGGAGCCACTCCGAGGCGGTGCATGTTGAGTTATCTCGAGCACTGAGCCCCGATCAGGCCCGTACTGCGTTTGCTGCACTGCAGGGGGTAACCGTTGTTGACGACCCTGCGAACCACTCATACCCACTGGCGGCAGATGCAGCCGGCAGCGACGAGATCTATGTGGGCCGAGTCCGGACCGACGCCAGCGTTGAGCATGGGCTCGCCTTCTGGGTGGTCAGCGACAATGTGCGAAAGGGCGCCGCAACGAACGCCGTTGAGATTGCCGAGCTCTTGGTCAGCATGAGTCTGGTCCATGGAGCGAATCACGACGCCTAACCGAGCTGCCCTCGAGCTCGCCTCGGTCGCCCGCGACGCCTCCACCTGTACGGCGTGTGGTCTTTCGGCCACGAGAACACAGACAGTTCCCGGAGAGGGGAGCCCAACGGCAGCCCTAGTCTTTGTTGGGGAGGCTCCTGGCGCACGAGAGGATCAGGCTGGCCGCCCGTTTGTGGGCGCGTCTGGTCGTCTTCTGGACGATCTCCTGGCTTCAATCGGCCTCCGGCGCGAGGAGGTCTTCATCTTGAACACCGTGAAATGTCGACCCCCGGGGAATCGCAACCCCCAGCGCATGGAAACTGCTGCCTGTGCCCCGCTCCTCTCGCGGCAACTGCAAGCGCTTCAGCCGCGGGTTATCGCGACCCTCGGGAGGCACGCGCTTGCTGTCTTTGCGCCCACTGCGAAGATCGCCGAGGTGCACGGGCGTCCGTACGCACAGACAGTGACTGACCAGCGCGGCAGTGCCGTGCTCTTCCCCCTTTACCACCCTGCAGCAGCACTGCACAACGGAAACCTGCGACCGATCTTGGAGCGCGATATGGCGGCCTTGCGGGCGTATCTCAACGCGAATGCTCGCGAAGGGGCGGGGGAGGCTACCCTACGCGAGGTGGATTCGGTGCCAACTCGGCCCCGTTCCAGCACGCAAGGGGAGGCTGAATGACGCGACGCCCGCAACCACCACGCCGGCCAGCTGAGGCCAAGCACCCCCAAGAGGCCCGCCGACCCCACAAGGCGGCTGTCAGCGGCCCAGCACTGCGCCTGATCCCGCTCGGCGGCATGGGGGAGATCGGCAAGAACCTCTACCTCTACGAGTACCAGGACACCATCATCCTCGTTGACTGCGGCCTCGCCTTCCCCGACGAGACCACCCTTGGCGTCGACATCATCATTCCTGACATCAGTTACTTGCGCGCACGCCGCAGCGCGGTAAAGGCCGTCCTGATCACCCACGGGCACGAGGATCATGTTGGTGCACTTCCGCACATCCTCCCTGAGCTCCCCGGTGTACCGGTCTATGCCAGCACCCTTGCACGAGGGCTCCTCGCCAACAAACTGAAGGAGTTCAAGGTCACCGCAAACCCGTTGCGCCCGCTCGATCCAGGCGGCAAACTTGAGGTTGGGCCGTTCGTCATTGAGGCCTTCCGCGTCGGGCACTCCATCCCAGATGCCATGGGCTACGCAATCCATTCACCTGTCGGAACGGTGATCCACACCGGTGACTTTAAGTTTGACCAGACTCCAGCCGACGGAAAGACGGCAGACTTCGCCATGCTTGCAAAGTTTGGCGCACAGGGCGTGCTTGCACTGGTGTCAGATAGCACGCGCGCTGAGGCTCCCGGCTACACGCCGAGCGAACAGGTCGTTGGCCAGGCGTTCAAGGGGATCATTAGCACCGCACCTGGCCGCGTCATTATTGCGACCTTCGCCTCGAATATCGCGCGCATTCAGCAGGTGCTTGATGCGGCAGGGGAGTTCCACCGCAAGGTTGCTGTTGTCGGTCGCTCAATGGAGCAGAACGTCAAGATTGCACGCGACCTTGGCTATCTGAAATTCCCAACTCCACTCCTTGCGAAAGAGGAGATCGCGCGCCGTACAAAAGAGCCACTCGTGATCGCCACTACCGGTGCGCAGGGCGAGCCGATGGCAGGCCTCGCGAAGATGGCGAACGGCGAACACCGCAACGTTGAGATTCAAAACGGCGACACCGTGATCGTCTCGGCATCGCCAATCCCAGGAAATGAGGAGGCGGTTGGCCGGACAATCGATAATCTTTTCAAGTCTGGCGCAAATGTGATCTATCACTCCATTGCGCAGGTGCACGTTTCAGGCCACGCCTCGCAAGAGGAGCTGAAGATGATGCTTGCGCTCACCAAGCCAAAGTACTTCGTGCCGATGCACGGCGAGATGCGCATGCAGGTGGCCCACGGCCGACTTGCCACACAAATGGGAGTGCCTCCATCCGCAGTGTTCATTATCGACAACGGCACGCCGGTTGAATTCTCTGCCGACGGCAGCGCACGACGTGGTAAGCCGGTCGAACATGGATCTGTCTTTGTGGATGGATCGTCCGTTGGCGAGATCAGTGAAATTGTCCTGCGCGATCGACGCACGCTCGCTGACGACGGAATCGTCGTCGTGATCGCCACCGTTGATGCACGCACCGGTAAGCCCGTTGGTCGCCCGGCACTCGTCACCCGTGGCTTCCTCAACGGTGATGAGGACAACAAGCTCGTTGAGGAGGCGATTACCATCGCCCTGAAGGCAATCCAGCACAAGGGCGACCGCGGGGCAGAGGTGGGCCTTATCAAGGCGCAGCTGAGTGAATCGGTTTCGCGGTTCCTGGGCAAGGAGACGAGACGTCGCCCACTCGTTGTTCCTGTGGTGGTGGAGGTTTAAGCGATGGCTAAGCGGGGAGGAGAGAGCACGGGGCGCCAAGCACGTCGCGCCCCGCTGGCATCACGTTCGGCGCTCCGTACGCTGCTTTCGCTCGCCTTTGCTGTCACTGGCGTCATCTTTGCTGTCGGCCTGATACTTCCTGGGCGCGGGGTGCTCGCCGATGTGTTGCGCGACGTACTTGCACCGTGGTTTGGCGCAGGACGTTGGCTCGTTCCAATGCTCCTCATCGGTTTTGCTGTTTGGATTGAACGCCGTGCCGCCACCGCCTCACGTGTTCCTCTGCGCATCGCTTTGTCGCTGCTTGCACTCGTCAGCCTGCTTGCGCTCATTGAAATTGTTTTTCCGACCCACGGCGGCCGCATCGGTAGCATTGCTGGCAACGGCGCTGCAAGCCTGCTTACCGGCATCGGAGCCTTTGCAGCATGGACAGCGATCCTGGTCGGAGTTGGACTGATCCTTGCGGAATCTGTGGTGCGCACACTCTTCGCCACACTCTTCGCGGGGGCAAAGGTGGGGGCTGAGGCTGTCGGAAGTGGAATTGAAAAGGTCGCTGATGCGCGCGAACAGGCGATGATTGCGCGAGAGGCTGCACGCGCCGCCGAAGCGGCTCGAATTCAGGCTGACGCTGCACGTCAACCAACGATCAATATGGCACCAACTCCGATCGAAATAATTCCCATTGCGATCTCTGATACCGATGACGAGGTAGGTACTGTGAACGTGCGGACTGGGGCCCCAGCACGGGGTGCAGGGGCCGGTTCTGCGAGCGGAACAGCGACACCTAAGGGCAATCTCAGAACTGGCGGAGCGCCATCATGGGGACTACCCTCCACGAACCTCTTGGATGCCCCGGGGAAATCTGTCAGCCCGAATGCCAGCATTCACCAAGCGAATGCCGCGATCATCGTGCAGAAGTTGCGCGATCTCGGCATTGAGATCACCTCAGTCACGGCCAATCCGGGACCGGTCGTTACCCAGTACGAACTGACGCCTGCTCCGAACGTGCGGATTAGTCGAATTGAGGGCCTTGGTGATGATCTGGCAATGGCGCTCAGTGCCCGCTCAATCCGGATTGAGGCGCCGATCCCTGGCAAGGCTGTCGTCGGTATCGAGATTCCGAATCACGAAGCTGAAGCGATTCGCTTTAAACCACTGCTCACACCCATTGATAAGGCGGGTGCCTGGACACCAATCCAAGCAATTCCGTTTGCGCTGGGTAAAGATGTTGGCGGAACACCGCAGGTGCGCGATCTTGCAAGCATGCCGCACCTCTTGATCGCAGGGGCAACGGGGTCAGGGAAGAGCGTGATGGTGAACGCCATCATTGCCTCGTTCCTCTTTGCCCGAACTCCTCAGGAGCTACGCATGATCCTGGTTGACCCGAAGCGCGTCGAACTATCTGGATATAACGGACTGCCGCACCTACTCGTGCCTGTGATTACCGAATCGGATAAGGCCGCCTCCGCCTTGAAATGGGCGGTTCTGGAAATGGAGAATCGCTACCGCATGTTCGCAGGCGCTGGCGCACGAAATCTTGAGGGCTACAACTCCAGCCGCGAGGACGTCAACGATCGCATGTACTCCATTGTCATCATCATTGACGAGCTCGCCGACCTGATGATGCAAGATGGTCGAGAGACAGAAGAGTCAATCGTGCGAATTGCACAGAAAGCCCGCGCTACTGGCATCCATTTGATCCTCGCCACGCAACGACCATCAGTCAATGTGGTCACTGGGCTAATCAAGGCCAATATTCCAAGTCGAATCGCCTTCTCCATGGCGAGCCAGATTGATTCACGCACGGTGCTCGACGCCCCTGGAGCCGAAGATCTTATCGGTCGCGGCGATATGCTCTTCCAACCATCCGATGCGCCAAAACCTACGCGCATGCAGGGAGTGTTCGTCTCAGATCGGGAGATCAACGCGGTAGTCTCCCATTGGCGCGATCAAGGGTTGCCAGATTATCAACTTGGGATCGTCGCATCCGCAGAACGAACTGGTGGAGGCGGTGCGGATCGCGGACGCGACGATGAACCGGCAGACCGACTCTTTGATGAGGCCGTGCAGGTTGTTGCAGTGCATGATCGCGCCTCTGCATCGCTACTGCAGCGCCGCCTGCGTATCGGTTACGCGCGAGCTGCCCGTATCATCGATCAGCTCGAAGAGAAGGGTTACATCGGCTCGTTTGATGGATCCACCGCACGTGTAGTGAATCGCGACAAGATTGCCGCTGATGCGAGTGGCGTTGTTCGTGGTGGCGAAAGTGACGGGAACGCAGCGGGGGAGCCAGGGGAGGGCTCCTAGAGGATGACCGATCCCTTCTCGCTAAGCCCCGAGGGTTTCACTGCAAGCGCGGAAATAGCAGCGCATGCACCGCGCATTGGCGACCGGCTTCGCCAGGCTCGTGAACGACGCGGAACAAGCATCGCTGACGCATCTGCCACGCTGAAAATTCGTGCTTCGATTCTTGATGCATTCGAACGTGAGGATCACAGTCAGCTGCCGCCACGTGTGTACGCATTAGGACAGCTTCGTACCTACGCCACGTACCTCGGGCTCGATCCCGCCACGATTGCAGCAGGTTGGCAGGGGATTCCAAGCCCAGAAACAGACCCCACCCCACCATCGGGCCAGGGGGCGACGTCCATGATGGTTCGCCTTTTAGCGCTGCGCCCAGGCGTGATTCGCTCGACGCGGGGTGTGCTGGCCATGGGCGGGTTGGGCCTCGCCGTGCTGGCGATCAGCGGTTTTATGGTGCTGCAGCTCCTGCGATTCATCTTGCCACCCTCTATCGCCATTACGTATCCGATCGAGGCGGTCAACAATCTTGATCCAGGAGTCCTCTCGTACGAACTAAAAGGAACGGCCGATGCACACGCCAGCATCGTGATTGATACGAGCGCCGGCGCGCAGCTCATGACCAGCGCTGATCAGAGCGGCCTTTGGAGCCTGATTGTTCCGCTCGGTACTGGGCGGACGGAGGTTGTCGCGCATGCTGTTAAGTTGGGAACTGGTGGAGAGTCGAGTGCTACGGCAGAGCGCGTCTTCCTAGTCGCGCTCCCCGACAAGATTGCCCCTGAAATCACTGTGACGCAGCCGACTACCAATCTTGCTGTTCAGAGCGGTGACGTGCCTATCTCGTTAGTCACGGCTCCAGGGAGCGAAGTCGTGGTCACAGCAACTGATACCACGGGGGAGCTTGTTACCTCCACACTCATCAGCGATGCAAACGGGCTAGCCGCTGGGGGGATCACCCTCCCAGCGGGGCGTTGGACCATAAGCTTCAGCGTCACCGCTGCTGATGGAACGCTCAGCCAGGCTACCCGCACCGTTGACGTCTCTTTCCGCGGCGTCGTGGTCGGTGTCACGGGCGGCGCTTCTGCAACCTGGATACGCGTCTGGATTGATGGTCAAATCGACCCAACGATCAGCGTGTCCGGGAAGACGATCGCTCCGGGCGCTCGGCTTACCTTCAAGGGGGAGAAGCGCATTGAGATCCGTAGTGGTGATCCCTCAATCCTTCTTATCACCCTCAACGGGCGTACCATAAGCGGAATCGGGAACGGAACCGGGGCCGAAACCTATGCTTTCCTCGACACGGGGAAGGTGCAGAAATCATCTAGGAGGTAGCGCATGGCAGCCGACAACTCATTCGATGTCGTCTCTGAATACGACGAGCAGGAACTCAAGAACGCCTTAGATCAAACCCGGCGCGAGATCGCCACGCGCTACGACTTTCGCGATGCTACGGCTGAGATCAAGGAGGAGAAGGGCGAACTGATTATCCGTGTTGACGGCGACCTTCGCCTCAAAGCGCTACGTGACATCCTCGAATCGAAGTCGGTGAAACGAGGCATTGACCTTCGCACCTATGACTGGGGGAGGGCTGAAGCTGCTGGCGGTGACACACTACGAATCCACGTCAAGCTACGCAAAGGGCTCGACGACGTCGCTGCGAAGAAGATCGCGAAATTCATTCGTGACTCGTTCCCAAAGGTAAAGACGCAGATTCAAGGTGAGTCGGTCCGCGTCACCGGGAAGTCACGGGACGAACTCCAAGAGGTGATGACGAGCCTCAAGGATCTCGATATTGAACGACCGCTACAATTTGAGAACTATCGGTAGCTTGTGACGCGCTCGATTAGCGATATCGCTGCAGGGCTAGCACCCTCCCGTCGTGGCGCGCCACTTCAGCCTGGCTCACGCCTCCACATTATCGGAATTGGCGGTACGGCCGCACTTGCAGCAGCGCTGCACGCCAAGGCGCTCGGGTTACGCGTATCAGGGTACGACCAGGGGCTGACGGTAGAGTCTGCGGCGATCCTCTCGCACGCAGATATTCCGATCGGCTCGTCCAGTAGCCCCGCAGTCCTCGAGGCCTGTGCAGCCCTCGACGCAGAGAGTGTCGTTGCAATCTCGAAGGCAATTACGAGCACGCAACCGAATCACCCAGAGGTACTTCTGGCACGAGCTGCTGGCGCTCCTACCGTCTCCGTGCAGCAGGTGATCGCTGATGCTGCTGCGACACGTGGCGGCCAGCTGATCGGTATCGCTGGTACACATGGCAAGACAACATCCACCGGATGGGTCTTAGATGCCCTGGTCCATTCTGGTCTAAACCCATCCGCATTCGTTGGGGGTCCGCTCGGCCACGATCTCGGCACACCTGCGGGCTCACCAGTACATCTCGGTACCGACCCGGGCTTTGTCGTAGAAGCAGATGAGTACGGCGGCAACTTTGACGCCTATCGTGCAGATCGTGCGCTGATTTTGAATGTTGATTGGGATCACCCTGACATCTTCGCCAACCGTTTTGCCGCTGTAGAGACGTTTGCACGCTGGGCAGCCTATCCAGCTAAATCTGGTGCACTATTCATTAACAGCGGAGATCAGGGTGGCGGAGAGTTAACGGCACTGCTCGCTACAGGTGGATATGACAACATCTATACGTTCTCAACCTCCGCCACATCAGTGGTAGGGTCTGCCGATGTGCTAGCGGTACGAACCCCGCTGGGCGGGGGAGCCTTCACGTTGACCATTGAGCACGTCTCCGAACGCGCAGCCACTGCAGCGCCGGCACTTTGTGATCTTCTTCATCAGCCCATGCCGATTGGGATCCTTGGCGCGCATAATGCCTCAAACGCTCTCGGCGTTGCCGCGCTGGTCGCGAGCGCAGGGGGAACCGCCGCTGGCATTGCACGATCACTTGCCACGTTTGAAGGGGTAGGTCGCCGTATGGAGGTGCGTTACGACAGCGGTAGCGTCACTGTCCTGGACGATTATGGACATCACCCAACCGCCATTGACGCGACGATGGAGACCGTCCGGCAGCGATACCCTGGCCGCAAGCTCGTCCTCGCCATTGAGCCGCTCACCTACCACCGCACCGCCGCCCTCCTTGAGGGTCTCGCAAAGGCGTGCAGTGCTGCAGACCGAGTGGTCGTCGCAGAGATCTTCGCGGTGCGCGATCTCGACACGACCAGCGTGTCGGCGCATGACCTTGCCAAGCGGATTGCCGATTTGGGTACCCCGGCAACAGCACCGGGAACCGTCTTGGAGGCTGCCGCGGCACTCCTCCCCACCATCACTTCTGAGACGGTGGTCCTGGTTATGGGTGGCGGGCGATCGACCGAACTCGCTGTGGCGCTGGCCCAAGGGCTCGCAGCAGCGTCGTAGAGCGACCGCCGGGCTAGCGGGGGAGGGGGCTAGGCTCCCTCTGGTGAGCCAGCCGCGACATCAGGGCCTGGCGGCGGCTGCGTCGAAGCTGTAGTGGCGAATGCCTTCGCCTCATCGCTCTGGGGTCGAGAGAAGAGGGGGTGGCCATCTGAGGTCAGGCAACGCCCAGTTGCCAGATCCCACTGCCAGCCGTGAATGCTGCAGGTCAGCGTCTCACCATCGGTGGTTCCAAAGCGCGTCAGGTCGGCCTTCATGTGCGGGCAGCGCCGCTGGATCTGCCAGCCGGTCAGGTCGAACGTCCCCTCGGTTGGGCCATTCTCGGCATAGAAGCCCTCGGCATACTGGATCCGTGCCGTGGAGAGGCACTTGAACCAGGTGTAGACGTAGTCGTTATAGGCACCTTTGCGCCACGCTGAGAAGCGCAACGAGAGGAAGAGGCTGTTGACCCAGTCATCTGTGCGCGTGCGCACCAGGTGGTCCAAGAGGTAGCGGGGGATCGTGAACCGGAAGTCCACCTCTCGGCCATCATCGGCAACGACGGACCGCTCTGGGAAATCGAGGATGATTGCCTCGTCATCGGTCTGAATCTTGATCGCGGTGCCGATTCCATCACAGACACGTGGGCCGAGTGCCATGAGCGGCTCGAGCCAGGCCTTCAGCTCAGGCACCAGGTTGCTACGAGGTCCGGCCCAGGACGCCTTCTCAGCTGCAATGACAGGAGCCATGTCGGCTGCGTATCTGCGCAAATACACCTCTTTGTGCGCAAAGACATCCTGCACAGACATATCACCCTGCAAATGCTGCACGTCGAAAATTCCTTCAGCGTTGAACTCTCCAACGCTCCCCGGGAGCATCAGAACGGCCGCCTGACCCTCAGCCTGGAGGCGCTCAACCATGAAGCGCTGGTCGGGGAAGATTGAGTCATCGGCGTCGTGCACGTCGTTCCAGCGGAAGAGCTCGTCATCGAGGAAACAGGGGGGTCCCGCAGAGGGGATCACAACTCGTGGCGAGATGATCTCCACGTATCGTGCGGCCCGTGTGAACTGCGCGGCGCGCTTCTTCTTGGCGAGCGCCTCAGCAGCCTTCGCCGGCATCTCATAGACCATCGGATACCAGATCGCGCCGCTGAATTGCAGGAGGCAGATGTCAATCGCTCCCTGCACCAGGAGGTGGTCAGGGTCCGTAGGGCGGCTGTCATTAAGGTTTAGGAGGCGCTCCACGCCGTCGTCGATAAGGAGTGCGGAATCACCAATGGGGCCGTCTGTGGGGGCTGTGAGGGCCTCTACGACGATGCTGAGGCCACCGTGGCGCACAGGGACGCCTGATTGCGTCTCGATGAACGTATGGAATCCGAGCCCTTGGAGCGCCTCCTTGAGCTCAGGAAGCGGGTACGCCGGCAGAATCACTATAGCGTCCTTGTTGCAGTAGGTCTTAAGCCACTCAGGATCGAAATGGTCACGGTGCAAGTGGCTGATGTAGAGGTAATCGGTGGCACCCAGGGCGGCATGGTCAAGTTTGTCATTTCGCGGGTACGGGAACCAGCCCGCGTAATACGCAGGGTTAAACCAGGGGTCGCACAAGATTGAGCCGTGCGCGGTGTGAATTTTGACTCCGGCCTGGGCGATGAACTCAATCCGCATGGGGGGAGGATAGCGACGTTCTGTGCTCAGCGCCCAGCCTACTTCGTCACATAACTATCATTATCGGAACCAACATGGCAAGAACGCCAGCACGGAGGCGCCTCCTGTAACTCCCCGCCGGCGTGTACGCCGGGCCGGAATCCTGATTTAGAGCAGCTTCGCCGTCGCGTTGCGCTTTAGCCGTTTCAAATCGTTGGCCATCTCGGGTGTGGCAAAACCTGTGACATGGAGAGCATCCTCGTCGTAGGCCACTTGGATGCCACCCCGGGCGCGAATCGCCTCAACCTCCCCCACCGCCGTATACGGGAGTCGAAGGTCTACAGGAGTCCCTTGGCGCTGCAGCGCCTCTTCCAGGGCGCTGCGGAGCGGGCCCAGGCCCAGCCCGGTCGCCGCTGAAACGCCGAGTGCTGCAAGGTCAATTTCGCCTGGATGCATCTCCGCGGCATCGATCTTGTTGGCGGCGATGATGCGGGGCTTCTCAGCAGCGCCGAGCTCATCGAGGACGGCCTGTACCGTGGCGCGATGCTCCAGGGCGTGGTGATCTGACGCATCAACTACTTCTAAGAGCAGGTCGGCTCGTGAAACCTCCTCCAAGGTGGCGCGAAAGGCGTCAACCAGTTGGTGCGGCAGCTTATGAATGAACCCGACGGTGTCCGTCACGATGGCGTGGAGGCCACCTGGCAACCGAACCTTGCGGCTGGTTGGGTCGAGTGTGGCAAAGAGTCGATCCTCAGCGAGCACCACGCTGCTCCCAACGAGGCTATTCAGCAGGGTCGATTTTCCCGCGTTCGTGTAGCCAACGATGGCAACAGTCGGCTCACCGCGTGTGGTGCGGCTCTTTGCACCTGTTTCGCGGCTGCGGCGCACCTGGTCGACGCGCGCCTTCATAACCGAGATGCGATCACGAATCAGGCGCCGGTCGGTTTCGAGCTGTGATTCGCCGGGGCCGCGCGTGCCGATACCGCCGCCCGTACGCGAAAGGTGTGTCCACAGCTTGGTCAGTCTCGGTAGCTGGTATTCAAGTTGTGCCAGCTCGACCTGCAGCCGACCTTCGCGTGTCCTCGCATGCAAGGCAAAGATGTCAAGGATAAGTCTGCTGCGATCAATGACCTTCACGCCGAGTACCTCCTCGAGGCCGCGCTGCTGTGTTGGCGAAAGCTCGTCATCAGCGATCAGTACGGTGAAGCCGGTCTCAACCTTCGCGGCCAAAAGCTCTTGCGCCTTACCAGCGCCGATATAGGTGTCGGGATCGGGGTGTCGGCGCTGCTGCCATTCGGCGCCGACAACCTCAGCACCCGCCGTACGAGCGAGGCTCGCTAGTTCTTGAAGGCTATCCTCCGCTGGCCAGCCTACGTCGCTACCGGTGTCAACTGCGATGAGGAAGGCACGCTCTGGCGCAGGCGTCAGGTCAATCGGTGCGATTTTCTTTGTCACTGTCCCTCTAGCGTACCGCGATCCGCAGCGCGTGCGGGAGGAGGCTCTGAGCGATTGCAGCTGCTGGGCGCCCGTCCGTTGGGATCATCTCGAGTAGATCCTCACCGCGGTACCAGGTGCGCTGGCGGCGGGCATACGCCCACGTTCGTGTTGCTGCGGTGCCGATCGCGCGCTCTCGATCCATCGTCTGGTCGCGATATGCCAGTGCCTCGCGGTAGCCAATTCCGGAGAGCGCCGGTGTTTCGGCTGGAAGGCGCGCCGCAAGCTGCTCGGTCTCTTGTACGAGGCCACCATCAAACTGAGATCGCACGCGCGCTGCAATGGCGGCACGGTGTCGCTCGAAATCGGTGTCATCAATCTGCACGTATGCGGTTGGCGCTGCCCACGGATTCTCCTCTTCGGCGAGCGGGTCACCGCCGAGACGCACGATCTCCAGTGTTCGAATGAGGCGCCGAGCGCTTGCGGTGGCAACGGCATCTGCTGCCGCTGGATTCCGTTCACGAAGCTCCTTATCGAGCGGATCGCGACCAACGTTGGAGAACTGCAGCTCGAGTTGTGCACGAATCAAGGAGTTGCTTGGCCGAGCGCCGCCCGAGAGGAAGCCCTTGAGCAGGCCGCGCTGATAGAGGCCGGTGCCGCCGACGACGATAGCGATCCCCGCTCCCCCGCTCGCCTTGGCGTGGCCCGCGATGGCAGCGCGCGCGGCGTCGAGCCAGTCGTACAGGGTGAATGGGTCGCTTGCCTCGGCGATATCGATGCAGGCATGCGGGCGTGCGGCACGAATCTCTGCACTGATCTTATCGGTGCCGATATCGAAGCCGCGAAATACTTGACGTGAATCTGCCGATATCAAGATCGAACTCACTCCCGCAGCGTCAAGGGCATCGACTAACGCGAGCGCTGCGGCGCTCTTCCCTACCGCGGTAGGACCACCGATCGCGAGGATCGGTAGGGTCGGCATGCTATCGGGCGTAATCAACCGCCCGTGTCTCGCGAATTACCGTCACGCGAATCTGGCCCGGATAGGCAAGCTGCTCTTCAATGCGCTTGACCACCTCGTGGGCAATCGTGCGTGCCTCTTCGTCGCTAACCTGATCAGGGCGAACCAAGATGCGCACCTCTCGGCCGGCCTGCACGGCGTAGACCTTCTCGACGCCCTCAAATCCGAGCGCAATCTGCTGCAGATCTTCAAGACGGCGGAGATGTGCCTCACCCTGATCGCCACGCGCGCCAGGTCGTGCGGCGCTGATGGCATCCGCCACCTGCACAATCGGGGCCTCACGCGCGGTGCACTCCACCTCCTGATGGTGCGCCGCAATCGCATTGACGATCCCCTCTGGCATACCGTGACGGCGCGCGAGGTCGGCACCAATCGCGGCGTGCGTCCCTTCTATCTCATGATCAAGCGCCTTGCCAATGTCGTGGAGCAGCCCGCCAACCTTTGCCGCACGAATATCCATGCCGAGCTCGCCGGCGACTGCGCCTGCGACCTGCGCGGTTTCAATTGAGTGCAGCAAGACGTTCTGACCGAACGAGGTGCGCCACTGCAGTCGACCCAGGATCCGGAGGAGTTCCGTTGGAATACCGGTCACGCCTACCTTGAGTGCGGCAGCCTCGCCGTTCTTGAGCGAGTCGGCATCCACTTCACTTTGCGCCTTGGCGACGATCTCCTCGATGCGAATCGGATGAATACGACCATCTTGCATAAGTCGCTCAAGCGCAACACGCGCAACCTGTCGACGAACAGGGTCAAATGACGAGAGCGTTACCTGTAGTGGGGTTTCATCGATGAGCAGCTCTACGCCGGTGGCCGCTTCAAGGGCGCGAATATTACGACCCTCGCGACCAATCAGGCGACCTTTCATCTCGTCGCTGGCGAGCTTCACGTGGGTGACGGAGTGCTCGGCGCTGTGATCCGCCGCAACGCGCTGCATCGCCGTCAAGATCATGTCTCGCGCACGGTCAGCAGCATCCTCTTGTGCACGTCGCTCTAGGGTTGCCTGGAGACGCTTCGTCTCGCGTTCCGCCTCTTCGGTGAAACGGGAGAGGACTTCGGTGCGAGCGGCTTCGGGATCGAGTCCAGCGACCTCGGCGAGGCGCGTGTTGACATTTGCGCGGGCCACGTCAAGGGCAACCGATTCATCAACCAGGGTGCGCTCTCGCTCAGCGATCGCCACCTCTCGGCCGGCAAAGAAGGTTTCACGCTCGCCAAGGGTGATCTCGCGGAGTCGAAGGCGTTCAGCCTCTGCCGCGGCGGCCTCCCGGTCGGCCTGCTGGGCGAGTTCGGCCTCGGCGCGGAGGCGCGAAATCTCGCCCTTGGCACCAATAACTAGGGTGCTCTGCTGCTGGCGCGCCTCCTCGAGGATGGCGGCGGCTCGTCGGTTTGCGGCACGGATAGAGGCGGCGGCGATCAGGCTGCGCAAGGCGAGCCCGATCCCTACGCCGAATAAAGCAAACAACACGGGGGCGATCCCGTTTAGATCAGTCATGACGCTCTCCTGCCAGGCTGGCCCCGCGGCCTGGCTCGCGGTAAATAGGTCAAATGCCCAGCCAAAGGCTGGAGATGAGAGGCTACGCCTACCCGCCAGATCGGTCAAACGCCCATGGCGTTGAGCGTGCCGGGACTACTCCCCCTCGGCGTCCCCCTCGGTCGCAGGGGTCCGGGTTTCGGACTCGACGCGTTCCCGGGCGAGGCGCCAGGAGAGGGCACTCGGGAAACCCCGTCGAGCTAGCCCCTGGGCCAGTCGCTGGACCTCGGCGCGGGCATCACCACCGCGTAAGCGCAACTTGGCCAAGGCGGCCCGTGCGGCGCGCTCCTCGGCCCCCTCAGCATGCTCCTCAACGACCCGTAGTGTCGCCCCCCAGACCGGCTCAATGCTCTGCGCCTCCCCAGCGGCGCGCTGCGCCAAGAGTTTCTGAGCGAGTCCTTCGTCGATGCCACGCCGCTTCAGCTCCTGCAGGAGCGCACGATCACCACGCTGCCGTGAACGATCACGCGAATCGAGCAGCGCCTGCCCGAAGCGCTCGTCATCAATGAGGCCGATCTCAACAAGTCGAGCTACTGCGGTGCGCACATGCACTTCCGGATAACCGGCGCTAACTAGCCGCTCTTCGAGACTCTTGCGCGAGCGCGGCGCACCGCTGAGCGAGCGTGCAGCTGCCTCCAAGACATCGGAGGCCTCTGCCGCCGCTCGGCGGGCTCTCTGTGCTTCAGGGTCGCGGCGATGCGCCACGACGCACCGTTACTCCGCTTCGGGAGCGACGGCGACAGGAACCTCAAGTGTCGTCGACATCGTGCGCAGCTTCGCATCGATCTCGGCGGCCACGTCAGGATTCGCCTTAAGGAACTCCTTCGACTGCTCTCGGCCCTGGCCGAGGCGCACGTCGCCATAATTGAACCAGGCGCCGGTCTTGGAGACAACGTCGGCTGCGACACCAACGTCAAGCAGGCCACCCGCCATGCTGATCCCTTCGCCGTACATGATGTCAAATTCGGCGATGCGGAATGGCGCGGCCACCTTGTTCTTCACGACCTTCACTCGTACACGAGAGCCGACGGCCTCTGTAGCGTTCTTGATCGTCTCGATTCGTCGAATGTCGAGGCGAACCGAGGCGTAGAACTTCAGCGCACGACCGCCCGGGGTCGTCTCTGGGCTGCCGTACATGACGCCGATCTTCTCGCGCAACTGGTTCGTAAAGAGGAGCACCGTGTTGGAACGGGCCACTGCACCAGTCAGCTTGCGGAGTGCCTGGCTCATGAGGCGCGCCTGAATGCCGACAAACGAGTCACCCATCTCGCCTTCGATCTCAGCGCGTGGCACAAGTGCCGCGACTGAGTCAATGACAACAATGTCAACCCCGCCTGAACGAATGAGGGTTTCAGCAATTTCAAGCGCCTGTTCGCCGGTATCTGGCTGGCTGACAAGCAGCTCGTTCACGTTCACGCCAGTCTGTGCGGCATACGCTGAATCGAGCGCATGCTCGACGTCAATGAAGGCTGCCACACCACCACGGCGTTGTGCCTCGGCAATGATGTGCTGGGCGATCGTGGTCTTACCCGACGATTCTGGCCCGAAGATCTCGCTGATGCGACCCTTCGGTAGGCCACCAACGCCAAGGGCGATATCGAGTGAGATCGCTCCGGTTGGGATGGAATCGATCGCGAGTCGCTCGCGTGAGCCGAGCTTCATGATCGCGCCGCGACCGAACTGCTTCTCAATGGTGAGGATCGCCGCGTCAACTGCGCGGGTGCGCTCAGTGGAGGGCTTCCCCTCCTCCTTTGGCTCGACGGCTGCGCTCTTCTTGGATTCGCTCTTCTCTGCCATGGGTTACTCCTTATCTTCCGACGCTACAGCCCTCTTCTGCTGAGCTCCTCGAAGTCTGCCTGCCGCGGCGTACCGCGGCTGCATCGCACCGCGCTCTGGCACGGCGCCCGGCTCATCGCCGGCTCCAAGTCGGGGGGTCCCCGGCCCCCCAGCCGCAGCCCGAAGGCGCGGCAGTTCAGCGGCGAGTGTACCCGACGCGATGGCTCCCCGAACCTCCCCCATGAAGGCGCTCATATGGCGCAGGTTGTGGATCGTGAGCAGGCGGTAGGCAAGGAGCTCTTCGGCTCGGAAGAGGTGCGCCAGGTAGGCGCGGCTGAAGCGCCTGCACGTGCTGCAATCGCACTGAGCATCGACCGGCTCCTGCTCATCGAGGTGGCGGGCGTTGCGCAGATTGAGCCGCCCCCCAGTGACCCAGGCTTGCCCATTGCGGGCCACGCGGGCGGGTAGGACGGAGTCGAAGAGGTCGACGCCACGGAGTACGGCTTCGAGGAGGTCTACGGGTGACCCGAGGCCCATCAGGTAGCGGACGCGCGTATCGCCTTCCAGCACAGCGATGGTTGCGTCGATCGCGGTGTTGCGCTGCTCTGGGGTTTCGTCCCCCGCCAGACCGCCGAGATTGATGCCGTCGAACGGGAGTGAGCGGATGTAGGTGGCAGATTCGGCACGCAGCTCGGGGTTAATCCCGCCCTGCGCAATGCCGAAGAGCGCCTGGTCTGGGCGGCTGTGCGCTCGCAACGAACGAACCGCCCAACGATGCGTGCGATCCATCGCTCGTCGCACCTCGCGGTCGGTGCTCCCCTCTGGCATGACCGGCTGATCAAAGGCAACGGCAATATCTGGCCCGAGTGCCTGCTGCACCTCTATGGATCGCTCAGGGGTAAAAAGATGCATGGAACCATCAAGATGACTGCTGAATTTCGCACCCTCTTCGTTGATGCGCATCAGCGGCCCAAGAGAGACCACCTGAAACCCACCGGAGTCGGTCAGGATCGGTCGATCCCACTGCATGAACTCGTGAAGGCCACCGAATCGCTGCACCCGTTCATGTCCTGGGCGCAGGTAGAGGTGATAGGTATTCGCGAGGATGATCTGTGCGCCGAGCGCCTTCAGATCCTCAGGGTCGAGTGACTTCACGGTGGCGTTTGTGCCAACGGGCATGAAGTCTGGCGTCTGTACGACGCCGTGACCTAAACGCAACTCTCCTGCTCGGGCGCGCGACGCCTTGTCCTGCGCAGTAATCGTGAACTGTGCGGCGCCACCGGCGCGCGCTGGCAGCGTGGCTGGATCAGAGAGCGCAGCGAACTGTTCTGACCGGTTCAGCGTTTCCCCCAGAGTGAAGCCGAATCCTTGCCGAGATGGGCACGGGCCGCTTCGGTCACGACGCGACCCTGTGGGGTGCGATCAATGAACCCAATGCGCAGCAGGTATGGCTCAAAGACATCTTCCAGCGCGTCGGCAGACTCGCCGAGCAGCGCCGCCATCGCGGCAACGCCGACTGGTCCCCCATTAAACTTTTCAATCATGATGGTGAGGAGCTTTCGATCGGTCGCATCAAGGCCCGCCTCATCAATCTGTAAACCCTGCAGCGCATGTGCCGCCGCCTCAACGGTGATGTTCGTGGAGCCAGCCACCTGTACCTCATCGCGCACGCGGCGTAGAAGACGGTTTGCGACTCGCGGCGTTCCGCGACTGCGCGCCGCGATCAGTGCAGCGGCATCAGCGGCAATCTCAATCCCGAGGATCCCCGCGGAGCGACGAACGATTGCAGCGAGATCGGCATCGTCATAAAAGTCGAGGCGCTGGACGGCGCCGAAACGATCGCGCAGCGGCGAGGAGAGCATGCCGACGCGCGTAGTGGCGCCGATGAGGGTGAATGGTGCAATGTCGAGTCGCAGCGACTGTGCCGATCCACGGTTGCCAATGACAATGTCAATGGAGCGATCCTCCATCGCGGGATAGAGCACCTCTTCGACTGCTCGACCGAGGCGGTGGATCTCATCAATGAAGAGCACCTGCCGCGGCGTAAGGTCGGTGAGGATTGCAGCCATCTGTCCGCCGTGCTCAATGGCTGGCCCCGAGGTGAAGCGAATCTCAACGCCCAGCTCCTTGGCGACGATCGCTGCCAGGGTGGTCTTCCCCAGCCCGGGAGGTCCGTGCAGTAGAAGGTGGTCGGCAGCCTCCCCGCGCTCGCGTGCCGCCTGCAACAGCGTGGTGAGCGAGCGCTTCGCTTCTGCCTGGCCGATGTACTCCCCGAGTGACGCCGGTCGTAGCGTGGTCTCAGCACTTAGCTCTGCGACGTCGGAACGCGATTCGTCGCTCATGCTCGCTCCTTCAGGGCTGCGCGGAGTCGATCTGCGAGCGGCGCCGCAGCCAGTGATGCCGTCGCAGACACGGCGCCCGCCATCTCCTTCGCCTCCCTGGCTGGGAAGCCGAGGCTGCGGAGGGCGCCCTGCAGATCGCGATCCGCATCACCCTTTGCGCCAGCCTCACCCTCGGCTGAAGCCTCTCTGCTCATACGATCACCGAGCTCAACAATGATGCGCGCCGCCAGCCGCTTCCCTACCCCAGGCGCTTTGGCAACGAGCGTTTCGTCACCGTCGACGAGCGCCCGACGAAGAAGATCTGGACCGTGCGTTGCGAGGAGGGCGATCGCAACCTTCGGCCCGACACCGCTCACATCAAGCAGGGTAGCGAAGAGTCGCGCCTGATCACGTGTCGGGAATCCCACGAGGGTCTCGCTATCTTCACGCACGATGTGATGCAGATAGAGCGCAAGTGGCGCCCCTTCAGCAGCAGTGCTCAAGATTGCCGGAAGTGTGCGAACACGCAGGCCGAGCCCGTTTGCGCCGATCACCACGGCGTCATCTTCGACCCAGAGCACGGAGCCTTGAATGTGGGCGTACACGATTAGGACCTCCCGGCGCGCAGAGCGGCACGCACCGCGCGATCAAATCCACTCTCTGCGGCAGCCGCCGCCGACGCGGAGCGATCAAAACGGGATGAGCCGGAACGATGTGCAAGTTTGCGCGCGCCTGCGCCCCAAAGCGCAAGGGCAAGCGCGTCGGCAGCGTCGTCTGGCGTTGGCGCAGTAGATAGTGCAAGTAGTTTGGTAATCGCTTTCGTCACGGCGGCCTTGGTCGCTCGACCCTCGCCCGCAATGGCACGCTTCATCTCGGAGGGGGTGGCCTCAACCACCTCAATTGCATGGTCAGCGGCAATCAGCAGAGCCACCCCGCGAACGGCGCCAATCGCTACGGCTGTTTGCACGTTTGATTGCGAGAAGATGCGTTCAATCGCGATGCGATCTGGTCGATGCTCTTCAATGAGTGCCGTGACTCCATCTCTCAATATGCTGAGTCGAGCCCCGAGTGTCAGCGTCGCCACCGTGCGCAGTGCGCCGTGCGCAACATGTACCGGGAGCGCGCCACCGGCATCTACTACTCCCCAACCGAAGGTTGCCGTTCCCGGGTCGAGTCCCAGGACACGCATGTTCATCCAGCGATCTCGGCGAACACCTCGGGCGGCACCTCGAAGTTCGCCGTTACGCGCTGCACATCATCAAGCTCTTCCAGCGCATCAATGAGCTTTAGGTTCTTGCGCGCATCATCCGCGGAGACCTCAACAGTTGATTTCGCCACGATGCCGGATTCAGCGCTCTTCACCTTGACGCCCGCTGTTTCGAGTGCGCTCTGCACCGCGTGGATCTCTTGTGGGTCGGAGTAGACAAACACGGAATCTCCGTCTGCCTCAACATCGGCGGCGCCAGCTTCGATGGCCGCCTCCCCCACTGCGTCAAACGTGCCAAGGCACTCAATAACTCCGCGTGCCTCAAATTGCCAGGCAACGGCGCCGCTGCTAGCCAAGGCGCCACCAGACTTAGTGAAGAGGCTGCGCACCTCAGATGCTGTGCGGTTCCGGTTGTCGGTCGCGGCCTCAACGAGCACGGCGACGCCACCCGGGCCATACCCCTCATAGACAATCTCTTCATAGGCGTCGCTCTGTCCGAGGCCAGCGGCGCGCTCGATGGCGCGCTTAATGTTGTCGTTCGGCATGTTGAGGCCGCGCCCCTTGTCGATGGCGAGGCGAAGGCGCGGGTTAGCGGCGGGATCCGGGCCGCTGATGCGCGCGGCGATGGTGATTTCGCGCGACACCTTCGTGAATTGGGCGGCACGCTTCGCGTCGGTCGCCCCCTTGGCGCGCTTGATCGTCGACCATTTTGAATGTCCAGACATGCGGGGAGTATAGGCGAGGCGCCCGCCATCCCCCTATGGGTCGAGGGTTACGAGCGTCGTAGAAGGCGGTAGTCGCGGCGCCCCTTGCGGAGAAGAAGGGAGCCGTCGGCCAGTGGCGAGAAGGAAGATGTGGTGGCGGCCAGGTCGGTTGCTGAGGCACCGTTCACGCTCACGCCCCCCTGTTCGATCAGGCGGCGTGCCTCGCTCTTCGAGGTGGCGAGCCCGGCAGCGATGACGAGGTCCACCAGTGTCGCATCGGCGGCAACTGGTAGGTCACTCGTTGGCAGCTCGCCGGCCAGCATCGCTATAGCGTCAGGGGTTAGAGCACGAAGGTCGGGTGCGCCCCCTTCACCGCCTCCGAACAGGGCGTCGGCAACGCTTGCGGCACGCGCTTCGACGTCGGCACCATGAACCATGGTGGTCACCGTACGCGCGAGATGGCGCTGCGCTCGTCGCGCGGCTGGATTCTCGGCGTGCCGTGCCATGAGCGTCGCCGTCTCAGTAACGCTATCCAGGGTGAAGCGCTGCAGGAGCGAAGCGATCGAATCATCATCTTGCTCCATCCAAAACTGCCGGAAGGCAAACGGGCTCGTTCTGGCCGGATCTAGCCAGACGGCACCCTCTGCTGTTTTTCCAAACTTCGCCCCACTCTTCGCAAGCAGGAGTGGGTAGCAGAGGCCGAATGCTTGCGGTACGCCATCGGCGGCTTCGCCCTCTGTGCGCCGGATCAGCTCGGTGCCAGCGGTGATATTCCCCCACTGATCCGAACCACCCATCTGCAACTCCACACCGTGCAGCCTCCGTAGCATCAAAAAGTCGTAGCTCTGGAGGAGCATGTAGCTAAATTCAGTGAACGAGAGGCCACCCTCAAGCCGAGTCTTCACGCTCTCCTTCGCCAACATGTAGCCGACGGTGAGATGTTTCCCCGTATCACGCAAGAAATCGATCAGGCCGAGGTCTCCGAGCCAACTAAGATTATCGAGCAGGAGTGCGCCGCTCTTTCCAGAGAAGTCGACGAGGGTTGCGAGTTGGGCACCGATTGCCGCGCGATTGTGATCGAGTGTCGGTCGGTCGAGCAGGTTACGTTCCGCCGAACGTCCAGACGGGTCTCCAATCATCCCCGTCCCGCCGCCAACGAGGGCCACTGGGCGACCGCCATGAAGCTGCAACCGGCGCAATGCCAGGACACCCATGAGATGTCCAACATGCAGCGAATCGGCGGACGGATCGAAACCGATATAGGCGCTGATCGCTGGATTTGCCGAGAGGCGCTGGTCTAAGCCCGCTGTCACGTCGTGGACCAGACCTCGCTCGGTAAGGTCTCGGAGCAGCGCAGAGGCCAAAGGGTTCGCCATGCTCCTTATGCTACCTTCACTACGATGAACATGGCGTCGGGAAACTCAATGCAGCGAAACGGTCGCCCCCGAAAACGCCTTCTCGGTGGGCTCTTTGCCCTGCTGCCAGTCGCCCTCCTCGGCGCCTGCCTGTTGATCGCTGCAATCGCCTACGGCGGCACGGTCGCCATCTACAGCGCCGTCGTCGCTGACCTCCCAGATCCAAAAGACCTAGATACCATCGTCCTGAACCAGAACACCACCGTCTACGACCGGACTGGCACGGTGCAGCTTGCCGCCTTTGGCTCCGATCTCCGCACCGAGGTTGACTTCGCCAGCATCCCCAGCCTTGTTCTCGACACCACCACCGCCATCGAAGATAAGACCTACTGGGGGAACTCTGGATTCGATCCGCTCGGCTTCGTAGCCGCCGCGCTTGATACCGTGCGGGGATCGGGGCGCGGTGGCTCAACCATCACCCAGCAGCTTGTTCGTAGCGTGCTGCTTCCAGACTCTGCCTTTGCTGGCAGCGTCTACGAGCGCAAGGTTAAAGAGATCATTCAGGCCATCCGGCTAACCAAACAGTTCCCAGGACGCGTCGGCAAAGAGAAGGTGATCGCCAAGTACCTCAATAACAATTACTACGGATCACGCTCGTACGGCATCGTAGCCGCATCGCAGCAGTACTTTGGCAAGACGCTAGAACAACTCACGTTGGGCGAGATGGCCCTTCTCGCTGCGATTCCCCAGTCACCGAGCACCTACGACCTCCGTCAGAATGCGATCGTTGGCGCGGATGGAATCATCCGCGTACCACTCGACTCTGCCGTCGCCCAGCGCCGCAACGTTGTGTTAGATCTCCTCACATCCGCCCGAGGGAGCGGGATCCCACAAGAGACAGCTACCCTCACCGACGCTGAGGTCCAGGCTGCACGGACGGAAGAGATCATCCTGATCCCCTCACCACTCAGCAAGATGAAGGCTCCGCACTTTATCAATCGGGTGCGTGATTTCCTCTCGGGGATCCTCTGCACCAACACTGAAGGCTGCGAGCAGCAGCTTGACACTGGCGGCTACAAAGTTATTACGTCGCTCGATTGGACCATGCAGCAAGCCGCAGAGCAGTGGGCCCTCACCGTTCGCTCAACGCAGATCAAGGACTATTTAACTTATCTAAAGGAGATCGGTGTAAAGCCGACAAATTGGCTGAAAGCCATTCACGGCTTGGCGATCAACAACGCCGCCATCGCAACCCTTGACGCACGCACGGGCGACATCTTGGCCTACGCAGGCTCAGCGGATTACTACGGTGAAGCCGCTGGCACCGTCTTTCAGCCTCAATACGATGTCCTGAGCGCCTACCGACAACCCGGAAGTGCGATTAAGCCAATCACCTACGGTTATGCGCTGGAGGATCGCGCCATCACGCCTGCGACGATCCTGATGGATGTTCCCGTCGATTTTGGTCAGGGGTGGACTCCAGCAGGTTCCGACGGGAGTGAGCATGGTCCGGTGCGGATGCGACAGGCGCTACAGGGCTCTCTCAATGTGCCCGCAATCAAAGCGGTCATCCGTGCGGGCCAGGACCGCATCTGGCGCCAAATGCGTGACGGGGCGTTCACCTTTCAAAACAACAACGAGAACGTTGCTGGGGCATCGCTTGCGATCGGCACCCTGGAGATCCGGTATGTCGACCTTCTCTCAGCCTACGGAGCGCTCGCGAACGAAGGAAAGATGGTCAGCCGACGCTACATTCTGCGCATTGAAGACCGCGATGGGGCGGTTATCTGGGAGGCCCCCGCGCCGATTGATAACACGAGTCAAATCTTTGCAAAAGAGACTGCGGAACTCATGACCAACATCATTGCAGGCAACACCGATCCAGCGGTCAACCCTGTTTGGGCAAGCCGTAAGATTGTTGCCAGTGGTGGAAAGCGTCGCCCTGCCGCATTTAAAACCGGAACGACCGATCAGACGAAGGACCTGACCGCCTTCGGCTACCTGGCGGCCCCTAGCGACCCCACCGCACCGCTTCTCGTTACTGGTGCCTGGATGGGCAACTCCGACGCGACCCCAGCAAACGCCTACGCCCGGGACTCAGCAGGAGGCCTCTGGCAGTCCTACTTCACGCAGATTTCGTCCAAGCTGCCGATCGCGAGCTTCCCTGAGCCAACAGGCTTAGAGAAGGTCACTATTGATGTCCATACGGGTGAGCTTCCTGGTGCATGCACAACTCGCACCACAACGGAGTACTTCTTCCCCGGCACAGCGCCTACTACCGCGTGTAGCACGACGCGCCTCCTTACCATCGATAGTGCGACGGGCCTACTTTGGGCCGATGGGTGCAGCGGCACACCAATTGAGGGGAGTTACCTAGACCTCACCCAACTGGAATCGGAGTGGCCCAAGTGGCAGGCTGCAAACCTTGAATGGATCGAACGTGCTCGACTGGGAGCCGGCGTCGTTGGCGGCGCACGCGGTGGGAAGACTCAGTATTTCTACGCTCCGTATTGGCAACCGAATGGCGCAACATGGGGTGGCACAATCGCCCCTACCCTCTCCTGCCTCTCAGCGACGGCGAGCCCCGCTCCATCAGCATCGGCGACAACTCTTCCGTAGCTCCTTCCTAAAAGAGCGCGACGGTCACCCCTTCTCGGCCAGGCGCGTCAGCGCCTTGTACCTCACGAACCTCAGGTAGTTCTCGCAACTTGCGACGGACGGCATCTCGAAGTGCACCAGTTCCGACGCCGTGGATGATCTCTAGTTGCTCACCACCGGCCAATAGCACCGCACTGATGCGTGCCTCCAGCGCGATGAGGGCATCCTCGACGCGCGCGCCGCGGAGATCGAGCTTTGCGGAAACAGGTACGGCTGCAGATCGCGCAGCTGGCTGAGCGGCGTTCTTGACGGATGTGAGGATCTTGCTGATTTCTGCGATAGGTAGCGAACTGTGCATCCGACCGAGAGCAACCGTGGCATTCTGGCCATCCAAGGCAAGCAGCGTCGCACGAGCCCCGGATCGTAAAACGACATCGCACCCAATGGCGCCTTGCAGTGCTGAGAGGGGAATCTCCCCATCTCGATCGCGCCCTGCGCTTAACCCTGACGTGGTGCCGGATGCGACGGCGAGATCCAACTCGTTAGCCACAGCGAGCATCTCAGCGGTGAGGCTCCCCAGCTCGAGCGCCTCTCGCAATTGCGAAACACGTAGCAACATAGCGGCCGCGGCGTTGCGCGCCTCAGCTGTTGCCGTCTCTCGCGCTTCGGCTGCGCTGCGCTCCATTTCACGGCGAAGTTCCACGGCCTGCGCAAGTGAGTCAGCTGCGCGCTCCTGTAAACCTTCCGCAACCTGCCGAGCATCACGAGCTGCACGCTCAGCTTCCGCCGCGGCGGCCAGAGCCGCGTCAAGTGTTGCGCCCTGATCACTACGCCGTGCCTGGGCCGCGTCAAGAAGACTCTTCGGCAGTCCAAGTCGGGCAGCAATCGCGAACGCCTGTGAGCCACCGGGTGCACCGACCTCAAGTCGGTACGTTGGCGCGAGCGTCGCGAGATCGAACTCTACCGAACCGTTCACCACACCCGGAGTGACATGCGCGTACTGTTTCAGTTCGGCATAGTGACTTGTTGCCAAGACGCGACATCCGCGAACGCGGAGATCGTCGATGATTGCTGCGGCGAGTGCGGCCCCCTCGGCCGGATCGGTCCCCGCTCCCGCTTCATCAAGTAGTACGACATCACCTGTTCTCGCACCGAGCAGAATCCGCTGAATTGAGGTCAAGTGGCCGGAGAATGTGCTGAGGCTCTGCGCAATCGACTGATCGTCGCCAATATCTGCCCAAACATTTCCTGTTGCAGGTATGGCTGATCCAGGGCCGCACGGCAACGGTAAACCTGCATGGTGCATTGCGGTGAGGAGGCCTACCGCCTTCAGAGCTACCGTCTTGCCACCGGTGTTCGGACCGGTGATCACGAGCACACGCTGTTCAGCATCAAGCTCCAGGTTCATCGGCACAACTGGCGGAGAAAGCAGTGGATGTACAGCATCATGCAGCACGAGAACTCCACTGTGCGCCTCATCTGCGTAGAGCCACCCCCGTTCACGTGCAACATCTGCCACGGCGCGTGCTAGATCGAAGCGCGCGAGATGCTCTCCATTGGAGCGTAGGGCGGCTGCATCACCGCCAACCAACGCCGAGAGCGCCCCCAAAATGCGCGCCTCCTCAGTAGAGACCGCCATCTCCGACTCTCGCACTGCATTCCCTAGCTCCACAACTTCCAGTGGCTCAATCCAGACCGTTTGGCCCGTGGCGCTTGCATCGTGCACGATCCCTGGGACTCGAGACTTCCACTCAGAGCGAACTGGCAGCACGTAGCGACCGTTCCGCACGGTGACGATCGGCTCCTGTAGATACGGGCTATAGGCCTTCGCGTGAGCAAGCGTTTCAAGCCGAGTCCGGAGTCGTTCAAGACTGGTTCGATGTAGCGCACGTAGTCCACCGAGCAGCGGTGATGCGGCATCTAGAATCGTCCCATCAGCGGAGATCGCACGTTCAATTGAGCTTCGCAACGGGCGAAGCCCCACGAGCGCCGCCCCAAGCGCGCTCAGCGTTGGGCCTGACCCCACCAACTCGCTCGCAACACGCTCAACAACCCGGAGCGTTTCGCTCACTGCAAAGAGTGCCGATCCATCAAGGGTGCCACCCTTCGCACCGCGATCAACGGCTGGCTCCAGGTCGCTTGCACCGCCTATATGCGGGTCGCCACCATCTCGTCGCAGGTCGGCAATCTCACGTCCGAGTGCCCGCAGCGTGGGTATGGTCCCCGCTCCCGAGGTTGGACGAAGGGTTAGTCCCAGCTCGCGCGAAGGGGAGAAGGCGCACGCGGCCGTAATTATTTCGAGGAGGGCCTCCCATTCAAGGCGTATGAGGGAGCGCTCGTCGTACTGGCTCCCCCCTGCCCTCGTCACGGAACGAGGAGTGCGCGCAGACCTTCTGGGAGAAGTCCGCCGAACAACTGTTGCGCAATCGGATAGATGAATCCCCGAAGTACATCCGCAGATTGGGAGGTTCTCATCGCTGAAGCAAGGCCGTTAATCGGTGCTGGCAAGATAATGCTTGCAGAGGCTGCCGCGTCAAAGATGAAGATTACGGCTGCAATCGCCGCGCTCCACTGCACCAGGCCAAGAAGTGCCCCGAGAGCCGTATCAACCGCACCGAGGTGGACGGCGCGCAGGGATGCCTGCAACAGTCGGCCCATGACGTACGAGGCGATCGCCAACAGGATCCAGACGCCACCGATAAAGATGCCCGCACCGATCAGGCGCACATCAACTCCCGGTAGTAGGCGCGCGACGAACTGCGTGATGGCCCCCTGTCCCTGTGCGCTAATGAAGAGTCCGAGAACGAGTGCCAGCAGAGAGACCGCGCTACGCGCAGCACCAGTGCGTCCGCCGCTCCAAGCCGCAAGTACGAGCAGCACGACGATGACGAGATCCACGAGTACCGTCGGGGTCACTGTCCCTCGACGCCGCGGATACGTGCTTTCGTTGCGCGAAGCACGGCCCCCTCAAAAGAGGCCAGCTCAGCCGCGATTGCGTCATCGTCCATACCCGCAGCCGTCGGCTGGAAAGTAAACCTCAGCCCAGCAGACCGCTCACCAGGTGCCAGCGGCGGGCCGTCGAAGAGGTCGAACAGCTCAATAGCGGTGGCCCGACCGACGGTCGCACGAGCGACATGAAGCACCTCGCCGACGGTCGCGCCGGCTGGAATGAGCAGAGCAATATCGCGAGTCACGGGAGGCGTCGCGGGCGGGAGCGATACGCGCGACGTATCTACGCGCCCTGCGCTAAGGCCAGCGACGGCCACTTCGGCGAGAATCACCCGCGACTGGTCACGCCAGATCGGGGATGCAGGGTGCAGCTCTCCGATAAGTCCAGCGAACCGGTCGCCCGTAATGGCGGCGTTGACCCCAGGGTGCAGGATCGCTGAATGGACCGGCGCACCGTATTGCGGGCGCTCACCGACTAGATAGGCAACCTGCGCGAGCAGTCGCTTTAGTTCGTCAAGGTTCCATGCCAGCGCTCCTGTGCTCGGCGCACCCTGCTCACGCTCGCCCCAGACCGCGATTGCCAGGCGCGTCCACTCTGACGGTGCGCTATTGGTGCTGCCGTAGCCACGTCCAACTTCGAAGATGGCGCCCGAGGCCGCTCCGTACCGAATATTGGCATCAACGCGATCCAGCAGGCTCGGCAAGAGAGACTGTCGGAGTCGATCATGATCTGCGGAGAGTGGATTTTGCAACACGATCGAAGCGCCGCCTGCAGCACCCTCTGATGTGGCAAGTGGCCCACTCACGAGTGCAGCAGGCTCGCTCCAAAGTTCAGCCTGTGCAGCCGACACCAGCGCGTGGGTGACCACCTCATGTAGGCCGCTGTCGGCAAGCAGACGGCGAACTCGGTCACGTAGCAGCGTTGGCGTAGGGCGATGCGTCGGCATATCACTGCTCGGGATCGACGCCGGGATGCGGTCATAGCCGTAGATGCGCGCGACCTCTTCGACAATGTCGGCTTCAATTTCCAGGTCGCTCCGCCAACTCGGAATGGTCACGGTTCGCGCACTCCCCTTTGCTGCGGAGACCGAGCGCTTTGGTGTAATGGCAATCTTCGTCACATCGGCCGCAGCCTGTTCGCTGATACCGATAGAGCCGAGCAGGGCCACCTGCTCATCGTCAGTAAGGGAGACGCCGAGCAGGGTGCGCACGCGCGACGGCCGGAAGTGCAACGTTGCTGGGGGAAGATCAGCAGCGCCGCTCACGATTCGTCCCGCCTGAGCGATGCCACCAGCCCAGTCTGTGAGCAACGCGGCAACTTGATCGGCAGCTAGTATGGCGAGTCGGCGCTCATGGCCGCGTTCAAAGCGGTGGGAGGCCTCGGAACGTAGGCTGTGTCGCTGCGCAGTACGACGGACCGACGTTGGAGCAAAGATCGCACTCTCAATGATCACGCTCGTTGTCGCCGGTGTGATCTCACTGCTTGCACCACCCATCACGCCCGCAAGGGCGAGGGCGGCACGCTCATCAGCCACAACCAGGTCGGCTGCATCCAGGCTGCGTGTCTCGTGGTCGAGCGTCTCGAGGGTCTCCCCCTTCTGGGCAAGACGAATCTGCAGGGACTTGCCCACCTTCGCGCGATCAAACGCATGCGTTGGCTTGCCAAGCTCCAACATGATGTAGTTCGTGGCATCAACGACATTCGAAATGGAGCGGAGGCCAGCCGCCTTCAGGCGCATTTGAACGCGATCTGGCGATGCGGCGACCTTGAGTCCGTCCACCACCCGCAGAACAACGTGCGGCGCGAGCTGCTCGTCTGTCACACCGAGCGATAACCCCGTACCCACTGCACTGGCACCCTCATTGAGCGACCTGGCTGCATACGCCACTGGTGCGCCGGTGATCGCCCCCACCTCGCGGGCGAGCCCCAAGATCGACAGGAGGTCGCCACGGTTCGGCTTCACGTCGACATCGATCACGTCATCGCCGATTAGGTCAACAATTGGCATTCCAAGCGGGGCTGAAGCATCGAGGATGAGGATGCCGTCGCCATCGTCAGTTGCATCGAGCTCTTGACCGGAGCAGAGCATTCCCTCAGACGCAATCCCCATCTTCTCGGCGCGCTCAATGCGTCTGCCGTCGGGCATCTCTGCGCCAACGAGCGCTACGGGGATGCGCTGGCCGGCGGCAATATTGCGGGCGCCACAGACAATGTTGAGGATTGGTCCATCACCGATGCGCACCTTCGTTAGTTGTAGGCGATCGGCCTTCGGATGCGGCCCAACCTCAAGTAACTCGCCGACAACCATCTTGTTCCAGTTGGCACCCCAGCGTTCCACGCCGCGAACCTCAAGACCACGCAGGGTGAGCGCATCAGCCAACTGTTCGGCGGTTAGCTGTACATCGGTGAATTCACGGAGCCACGAAAGTGGAATTTTCATCGGAATCCCGCCAAGAAACGGAGATCGTTCTCAAGGAAGGCGCGGAGGTCAGGAATGTCGTGGCGCAGCATCGCGATCCGCTCTACGCCGAGACCGAAGGCAAACCCTTGATGCAACTCTGGGTCAATGCCGCCATTCTCCAGCACCACGGGGTGCACCATTCCGGCGCCGAGAATCGTCATCCAGCCGTCTTTGCTCCCTGGCCACGAAACGTCTACTGCGACGGATGGCTCGGTGAACGGGTAATACCCTGGCCTGAAGCGTGTGCGCGTGGCAGCGCCGAAAAGGCCCTTCGCCAGCTCATCGAGGATCCCCTTGAGATCGGCGAGCGTTGCGCCACGGTCAACGAGCAACCCCTCAACTTGATGAAACTCAAAGCCGTGACTCGCGTCGACCGCCTCATAGCGGAAGCAGCGCCCAGGAAGAATGACGCGAATCGGCGGTCCACCCGCTTGCATCGTGCGGATCTGCCCTGGCGACGTGTGTGTGCGCAGCAACCGACCAGGCTCCTGCAGGTAGAGCGTGTCCCAAAGATCGCGTGAGGGGTGATCCTCTGGAATGTTGAGTAGCTGGAAGTTGGTGACATCGTCTTCAATCTCTTGCCCCTCGGCAACGACGAAGCCGAACGAGGCCATGATCTCGGCAATCGCCGCGATCGTTTCTGGGATCGGATGCAGCGATCCGAGGCGCGGGGCTGGACCTGGCGTAGTGGCATCAATGCGCTCCCGCTCTATGCGCGCAAGGAGTTCGCCAGCCGAGAGAGCGGTGCGGCGAGCGGTAACGGCACCATCGATCGCAGCGCGCACGTCGTTCGCGACGACGCCGATCTTTGGGCGATCATCCGCTGGAAGTGCGCCGATCCCGCGAAGAACTTCGGTGATCGCACCACGCTTACCCAGGAGTGACGACCCTAGGTCGTCGAGCTCATGCGTCGTTTGTGCAGCAGAAATACGCGCCGCGGCATCAGCCTGCAGTGTGCGGAGTTGCTTTTCGAGCGCTGCGAGGTCCACTACCGCGGACCGAGGGGGCTAGGCGCGCTTCGCTGCGACCGCGACCGCCGTGAATGCCGCGGCATCGCGCACAGCGAGGTCGGCCAACATCTTGCGGTCAATCGCAATGTTGTTGCGCTTGAGGCCGGCGATGAACTGCGAATAGGAGATGCCGTTGAGACGTGCTGCCGCGTTAACGCGGTGAATCCACAACTCACGCATCTGGCGCTTGCGCTGCTGTCGGTCTCGCGTTGCGTAGGCAAGTGCGTGCAGGAGGGCTTCGCGGGCTGGACGAATGAGCTTGCTGCGTGAGCCACGTCGCCCCTCAGCGGCCTGAAGCAGGCGCTTATGGCGCTTGTGTCCGGCAACTCCGCGCTTAACTCGTGCCATTTTCTACTCCTCTCGTTATCGCTCAGCCGCCGTATGGCAGCAGGCGTGAAATCTGATTCTTGTGGGTGACGCCGAGGACCGCCTTACCCGCATAGCGGCGGATGCGTCGGGACGACTTGATTTCAAGGTGGTGGCCACGCCACGACTTCACGCGGATCGGCTTCCCTGAGCCGGTGAATCCGATGCGCTTCTGCGCGCCCTTGTGCGTCTTCATCTTTGGCATGGTTACTCCCCTTCGAGGGCTGGTACGGCCGGCTCATCGGTGCCGGGTGCCGGGGCCGTCTGACCCTTCTGTCGGGGTAATGCTACCAGTTGGATCGAGAGGAAGCGTCCTTCCAGGAGGGAGGGGCGCTCGAGCTGGGCTACATCGGCCAATCCCTGCACAACTCGGTCCAGAATGGCCCGGCCAATCTCAGGGTGGGTCATCTCGCGGCCACGGAACTTGACCGAGAATTTCACCCGGTCGCCACCGGAGAGGAACTTATGGGCTTGGCGGATCTTGGTCTGCAGATCGGCATCCCCGATCTTGGGGGTACAGCGCAGCTCCTTCAGGTCGGCCGTCTTCTGACGCTTGCGGGCGTCCTGCTCCTTCTTCTGGGCCTCGTACTTGAACTTGCCGTAATCGAGGTACTTGCAGACAGGGGGGGCCGAGGTGGGGGCGATCTCTACGAGGTCAAGGCCGCGCTCCTGTGCCTGTCGCAGGGCTTCGGGGGTAGCGAGGACACCGAGCTGGTTCCCCTCTTCATCCAGAACGCGAACCTGTGGGACGCGGATCTGGGTATTGATGCGTAGATCCTTAATCGGTCAGACCCTCACGATCATCAGCTTTGGACCCGAGGACAGCGTCCTTGCGGGGGTAGCGAGCGTAGCATCCCGCGACGATGCTGGGCCCCTCTGCCCAATCACCCTCACGCGGTGCGAGCGGCCGCGCGCGCGGCGAGGGCGGATGCGAGTGCTCCCCAGCTGGTTGCGGGCTCCTGGGTGCCATCGCGCCAACGGGGCGCCGCTCCGCCAGCCTCAATCTCCTTATCGCCAACAACGAGCATCAGCGGAACCTTCTGCTCCTGGGCCAAGCGGATCTTGTTCTGCATTCGGTTGGACGAGTCGTCGATGCTGACGCGAATGCCAGCGGCGCGCAGCACTGCAGCACCGGCCGTGACGAATTCGAGGTGGCGGTCGGCAATCGGGATAATGACAACCTGTTCAGGGGCCAGCCAGAACGGGAAGGCACCCGCGTAGTGTTCGACCAAGATGCCGATAAAGCGCTCCAGAGAGCCGTAGATCGCACGGTGGATGGCAATCGGCCGGACGCGCTCCCCCGCCTCGTCGGTATAGGTCAGATCGAATCGCTCTGGCAGCATCACCAGGTCAACCTGCACGGTTGCCGTCTGCCATTCACGACCGAGTGCATCGCGAACGATGATGTCGATCTTCGGCGCATAGAAGGCACCATCGCCGGCATTCAGTCGCCACTTCGCACCAGAGTCGCGTAACGCCTTCTCGATCATTGACTCCGCCTTATCCCAGAGCTTCGGATCGCCAAGTGCCTTGGCAGGCTTGGTCGAAAAGACAAACTCAACTGGCAAGTCAAACCAGGCATAGACCTCGCGAACCTCTTCGAGGAGTGCAGCGACTTCGGATTCAATCTGGTCTGGGCGCACGTAGATGTGCCCATCATCCTGAATGAAGTGGCGGACGCGCGTAAGCCCGCTAAGCGTCCCTGAAAGCTCGTTGCGATGCAGCCGGCCGTATTCGGAGAGTCGCAGCGGCAGATCGCGATAGCTCCGCGTGCGCGTGCGATAGATGACGGTGCTCTCTGGGCAGTTCATCGGCTTCAGACTGAACTCTTCGCCCTCAGATTCGATGATGAACATGTTGTCGCGATAGAGGTCCCAGTGGCCCGACTGCTCCCAGAGATGCTTACTGACGACGATCGGCGTGGAGATCTCCTGATAGCCGCGTCGCTCCTGCATCTCGCGCATTGCGCCTTCAAGCGTGCGCCAGAGTCGTTGCCCCTTCGGGTGCCAGAAGGCACTGCCAGGAGAGACGTCGTGGAACGAGAAGAGATCAAGCGCGACGCCGAGCTTGCGATGATCGCGCTTGCGCGCCTCATCGCGACGCCACAGGTATTGGTCGATCTGCTCCTGTGTCTCCCAGGCGGTGCCGTAGATACGCTGCAGCATCGGGCGATCGTTCTTGCCGCGCCAGTAGGCACCAGCAATAGAGAGCAACTTGAATGGACCGATCTTGCCCGTGCTTTCGACATGGGGGCCGCGGCACAGGTCCTGGAATTCACCGTGTTGATACGTGGTGACGTTCGGAGCAGGCTTACCCTCCGCGGCCGCAGCCATTGCAAGGTCGTCCATGATCTCAATCTTGAGCGGTTGATCCGCGCGCACCAGTGCGGCGCGCTGCTCGTCAAACGTGTGCTCGGCGAGAATGAACGTGTGGTTTGCGGCGATGCTCTTCGACATCTCGGCCTCAATGGCGGCAAGATCGTCGGGGGTGAGGGCGCGCTCTAGAAGAAAGTCGTAGTAGAAGCCGTCGGTGATTGCCGGGCCGATGCCGAGCTTTGCGCCGGGGAAGAGGCGCATAACCGCTTCGGCCATGACGTGTGCGGCGGAGTGCCGCATGCGGCTGAGATTGTCGCTCGCACCGGCATCGAGCAGTTCTTCGGCGGAGCCGCGCGCGGGCGCTTCGAGGATCTCGTCGATCTCGACGACCTCTGCTGCCGCTGCCTCGTCTGCCATCCCTTGGACCCCTCTCCGCGCCTCTCGGTACTGGTGGGCGGTACAGGACTCGAACCTGTGACCTCAGCCATGTCAAGGCTGCGCTCTAACCAACTGAGCTAACCGCCCAAGGAGCCAGAGAATAGCCGATACACTCCCTCGCATGATTGATCACGCAAGCCAGGCCACCCCCACCCCACTGATCATCTGCGTTGGCGACCTGATCGACGAGATCGCCGTGCGACTGGACGCTCCCTGGCGACGCGGCTCGGACGCGGCGGCGCAGATCACGCGACGGCGTGGCGGAAGTGCCGCCAACGTCGCGGTGGCCGCGGTCACTGCCGGGGGCGCAGCGCGCTTCATTGGCGCCGTCGGCGACGACACCACCGCCGAAACCCTCGAGGCGGCCCTCGTGCGAGCTGGGGTTGAGCCGCTCCTGCAGCGTGGCGGTCGCAGCGCCAGCATCGTCGTGGTGGTTGAGCCTGACGGTGAGCGGACGATGCTCCCCGATCGCGCCGCCGCTCTCTCCCTGCGAGATCCAGGTCCAGCCGCCCTGGGCGGCGGATCGTGGCTCCACGCCCCCGCCTACTCACTCCTCGGTGAGCCGCTTGGGGAGACCACCCAGCGGCTCTTCGCCCACGCGCACGTCGCAGGGATCCCAACCTCACTAGACGCCTCTTCGGTTGGCGCGCTGAGCGGATGGGGACCCGAGGAGAGTCGCCGCCGATTTGCCGAACTCGCGCCCACGCTGCTCTTTGCAAACGAAGAGGAGTGCGCCTATCTGCGCCTGTTCGAAGAGCCACTCCCTGGATGCATCCTCATTGCCAAACATGGGGCAGGAGTCGCGGAGGTG
>JBAXWE010000029.1:0-12311 GCA_037128565.1 bacterium | reverse complement strand
TGGTTGGGGTGCTGCTCTTCTTGGCAGCGCGGCGGAGCCGCTAGACCGACTTCGTTCGCGTCGCGGCGCTGCTTGCGCCGCTCTTCTTCCCGATCGTGCGCAGCTTCATCTCCACAATGGCGCGCTGGGCCTCTTGTGAGCCACGAATCACTTCGCGGAGCGATGAGCTCTCGATTGGACCGTACATATGATGACCGCGCGCGGTGCGCAGGATCGAGATGGCGAGGAATCGAATCTCAGCCGCAGTCATGCCAAGGCCCTTCAGGTATGGGCCCATCCACTGAATGCAACGCTCGAGGTTGGCATCGAAGAGGAGTTTCATTCCTTCGCGGCCAATCTTCGTTGACTCAACGTAGCGAATGACCTCCCACATCTCGCGCTGCTTGAAGTGGAATTTACAACCGTTCTCAACAACAGCATCAAGCTCAGCGATCCAATTGGCGGCGGTCCATGGACGCGACGTGGAGAGCATCACGCTCGACCACCAGGAACCTGCCCACGTCTCATAGAGGTCGAAGAAAATGGCATCTCGGTCGTCGAAGAACTGGTACGCAGTCCCGGCAGCAATCTTCGCCTTAGCGGCAACCATTTGCATGGTGACGCTCCCGACACCCTTGCTATTGGCGAGCTCGCGAGCCGACTCCAGGATCACAGCGCGAGTGCGCAGGGAGCGGGCCTGGGTTGGAATGCGTCGTCGACCGCCGACCCAGGAGGAGAGAGGGAATGGCGCGGGTGCCAGCACACCGCTCGGGGCGCTGACGATGTTCCCTTTGGCGAGTCGCGTCTTACTTGGCATCGGCGTACTGTCGCACAGGCGCTCGGTGCGTCACGTACTTATTGAATATCTCTCGCATTGCGCGTGGTGCGCAACGGCAATTATGAGGGACTCTCTTATTTTTGGTGCGCTGCTGCCTATGCTCCGTTGTGTCGCCGCAGATATTCGGCGATGAGTGCACGTTGTGCAGCAAACGAACCTTCCACTACATCTTCAAGCGTGCTGGTCGCTAACGCAGAGAAGATGTGGTGACCGCGTGCGGTGTACGAGTTGCACTGAGCGATAAAGGCGATCTCCTCGACTGAAAGCCCGCGTTCCAATAAATAGGGAGACCAGCACTTTACGGAGCGCGCGATCTGCGCACTAAGCATCATTGGTGCAGCGAGGCGCCCTTCGGCCGTTGCGTCTACGTGGCGAATGACCGGCCAGGAGTCGGCGTGCTTCAGCAAGAAGTTACAACTCCCAACAATTAAACCCCGTAGGTGCTCCTCCCAGCGCTCCGTCAGGAGCTCACTGGTGTACATAAGGATCACGCTCCACCAGTCGCGATACCACTCCTCGTAGATGTCGCGGTAGATGCACTCAAGGTCATCAAAGAACTGGTAGGCGGTTCCACTTGCGATGCCAGCACGCTGTGAGACGAGCTGCATCGTGACTCCGTTAATGCCGTTCTCGTTCGCAAGAGATCGCGCAGCATCGAGGATCAGTTTTCGCGTGGCGATAGAGCGTTCCTGCTTCGGCTCATGCCGCACGTCGGTGCGCCAATTGATCAGCGGGAAGGGTTCTGGCGGCAGACCGCCGTCCGCCGTGACAAGGTCGTCAGGTGCAGCGGTGGTTGCCATGCCTTGACTCTCCCACATGCTCGCGAGTGACTCGCTTTGCACCATAACGTGCTCAGTTCAGTCCTACTCTGCAGCCCGTCGCAGGTGGCGGATCAACTTCTCGGCGGCATTCGCTCCAGGAGCACCAGTTACACCACCACCCGGGTGGGTGCCAGCGCCAGAGAGGAAGAGGCCGTCAATCGGCGTCTCATACCGACCAATGCCGTAGAGCGGGCGCCACTGAGCGAACTGGTCGAAGCCTTCGTTGACGTGCATTGCGTGTCCACCGGTTGCACCCCAGTCGCTCTGCAGGTCGGCCGGCGTAATCAGTTGTCGCGCCACGATGTGGCCGCTGATGCCAGGGGCGACCGATTCGAGCACCGCGACGGCGCGGTCGGCGAGCGTCTTGCGCGCGTCGGCGGTCCAACCGCCCTTCAGGTCGACCGGTGCGTACTGCACCACGGCGCTCAGCAGGTGGCGCTTGTCGTTGGTGAGGCTTGGGTCGATCAGTGTTGGGATCATCGCCTCAACCACTGGCACATCGCTCATCTCGCCGTACTTGCTCGAATCGAAGGCACGCTCAATCCCCAAGATGTCGCTGAGGATGGTGATGCGGCCGCGCAGGCGCACCTCTTGCTCGGCGGCGGAACCAGCGCTCGGGAAGGCTGGGAGCTGGTCGAGCAGGATGTTGAGCTTCGCGGTGACGCCCGTGTTACGCGTGGCGCGCAGGCGGCGTCGCAGTTCAGGGCCGGTCGCCTCAACGCCGAGCAGATTCAGCAGCGTGCTCTTTGGGTCAAGCGTTGAGAGCACATATGGCGCAATGATCTCTTCGCCGCTTGCGAGCGCCACGCCTGTCACGCGACCATCGCGCTCGGTGATGGCGGTGACCTGTGCCCCGGTGCGAATCTCGGCGCCGAAGCCGCGCGCCGCATCGGCGATCGCACTGATGAGTGCGCCTGGGCCGCCGATCGCCACCACGGTTTCACCAGAGGCGCCGCCGTCGGCGCCGTCGCCGGTGATGCTGTCGAAGAGGAGCGATGCGCCGGTGCCTGGCGAAATCGGTCCGCTGGCGTTGTAGCGCGAGCCGCGCCAGGCGATGAGCGCTTCGAGGTGATCGTCGTTGATGTACTCGTTAACGAGGTCGGCCGCCGACATGGGGAGCATGCGCAGGATCTCGCGACCGTCACCCTCTTCGAGGCCGCTGAACGGCGCACGGAAGGCGAAGCCGGCGAGCAGCTCGGCAACCGACTTGCCGCCGTCGAGATCGGGCGGAATGCCGTCGAGGATCTTCTCGAAGTAGGCGCCGACGCGGCGCAGTCGCCCGTCGAGCTTCAGGTAACCGGCGGCTGTTTTTTCACCATTGACGCGTGTAGCGAGTTCGGCGGCGGTGCGCTTCGCATCGCGCCACAAGGTGATGGCGGTGCCGTTCGTTGGGTGCGGCGCAAAGTTTCGCGCCTCGGGCTCTACGAGCTTCACTTTGCCCTGCAGGCCAAGGTCGCGGGCGACGCGCGGTCGGAAGCGGCCAACGGTGTGCGCGAGCATTGGGGCGCGGACGCCATCGACATCGCCGGTGAGCGCCATGCCACCGAGTTCGGTGCGCGCCTCAACGAGGATCGTCTTCACCCCGGCGCGAGCCAGGTAGGCGGCGGCGACGAGGCCGTTATGTCCGCCACCGATCACCACGACGTCGGCGGTAGCTGCGGGCTTACCGGCGCGCGCGGCCTTCTGGACTTTTGGTGGTAGTTCGGATTTCGCTGACGTGGTGGCCTTCGACGCCATTGGCTTCAATGTCTTCGGCGCCGCCTTTGGTGCGGACTTCTTGGTGGCCATTACGCCTCCCCTCGCTTGCTCTTCAAGATCTCAAGTGCGGCAAGTCGGCCAGGGGCCCCCATGATGCCGCCGCCCGGGTGGGCCGAGGAGCTCGCGAGCCAGTAGTCGCGGATCGGTGTCTTGTAGCGCGACCAGCCGCTTACCGGTCGGTTGAAGGCCATCTGCTGCACCAGGATCTCGCCCTGGAAGATGTTCCCCTCGGTCAGGCCGATGGTGCGCTCAATGTCGAGCGGGGTCATGATCTGGCGCCCCACGATCTTGTCGCGGAAGTCGGGGGCGAACTCGGAAATGGTGTCAACGACCAGGTCACCGAACTGCTCCTTGATGTTGTCCCAGCCGCCATGCTCTGGCGCCAACTTATGCGGTGCGTACTGCACGAATGCCGTGGCGACGTGCTTCCCTGGTGGGGCCATCGATGGGTCAACCAACGTTGGAATCAACATGTCGAGGAATGGGCGCTTGCTCGGGTGGCCATGCTTCGCATCGTCGTACGCGCGCTCCATATAGTCGGGGCTTGGCGAGATGCTGACCGTGCCCATGAGGTGGCCGTTCCCTGGCGGAGCCGCCGTGAAGGTTGGGAGTCCGTCGAGGGCGAAGTTCACCTTCGCCGAGCTGCCGCGGAACTTGAAGTTGCGAATGGCGGTTTCAAAATCTGTTGGCAGGGAGCCGGCGGGGAGCATGTCTATGAAGGTGTGCTTCGCGTCGGCCGCCGACACGATGGTGTCGCCGTAGATCTCTTCGCCCGACTCCAACACCACGCCGATCGCCTTGTCGCCGCGCAGCAACACCTGCTTCACTGGCGCATCGGTGCGGGTGATGGCGCCGAACGATTGCGCTGCGCTGGCGATCGCCGCTGCCACGGCGCCGGTGCCGCCCTGCGGCAGCGCCCACTCGCGGAACGAGCCGTCGATCTCGCCGAAGTAGTGATGCAAGAAGACCATGCCCGTGCCGGGCGACTTAATGCCTAAGAACGTTCCGATGATGCCCGACGCCGACATGGTGCCGATGAGTGGATCGCCCTCAAACCAGCGGCGCAGGAAGTCGTAGGCGCTACCGGTAATCAGGTCGAGGAGGGCGCCCTTGGTGCGGAGCGGCAGGTGGCCGAACTCCTTGGCGAGGCCGGCGTACTCGAGCCACTCTTTCGGGTCACCATACGGATCGGGTGCCGGCATGTCGACGGCGGGGCGAATGAAGCGGGTGATGTCGGTGACCGTCTGCTTAAAGTCGTCGTAGTTGTCGGCGTCGCGGTGCGACCACTTGCGAATCTCGCGAATGGTGTCGGCGTGGTCGGTGCGGCGATCGAGGTAGCCATCCCAGTGCGGCGTATAGGTACCAACGGATGGCGCCATCTGCAGACCGTGTTTCGCAAGGTCGAGCTCGCGAATCACCTGCGGGCGCAGGAGGCTCACGAGATACGAGGCGATGGAGAACTTGTAGCCCGGTACGGGCGACTCGGTGAGGGTGGCGCCACCGAGAACGGAGCGGCGCTCGAGGACGATGACCTTCAGTCCGGCCTTCGCGAGGTACGCCGCGCTAGTGAGGCCGTTATGCCCACCGCCCACAACGATCGCGTCGTACCGTTCTGCCACTGTTCCTCCCAACCTTGCCCCGAATCGCTAGGATGCGGGTGCGGGCAATGGTACCGCCAATGCCGCTGAGAGAGAGGGGGGAACGCATGCCGCTCGAGACGCCGTTCCACCCCCGCACGGCAGAACTGAACCAGGCCCGCCGCTGGCGCAACTGGTCGGGATTCTTCATCGCCGACTCCTATATGCCAGCCCATGACTTGGAATACCATGCGATCCGCTTCTCGGCCGCCATCTTTGATGTGACGCCGATGTGTAAGTACCGCATCTCCGGCCCCGACGCCGCAAAGCTCGTCGATCGTGTCATCACTCGCCGTGTCGATCGCATCAAGCCGATGCGCGCGATCTACACCCCGTGGTGCGATGAGACTGGGCGCGTGTTGGACGATGGCACCGTTGCCCTGCTTGCCGACGGCTCCTACTTCTGGACGGCTGCCGAGCCGCAGCACGGCTGGCTCGACGCCGCCTCCGAGGGGCTTAACGTCACTATTGAAGACCAGACCGAGACGCTCTGCGCCCTCTCACTGCAGGGGCCGCGCTCGCGCGAGGTGCTCTCCGCTGCGGTTGGCCGCGACATGAGCGACCTCGGCTTCTTCGGCCGCGCCGACGTCACCATCGCTGGCGTCGCCGTGGGCATCTCGCGCACCGGCTACTCCGGCGACCTTGGCTACGAACTCTGGATCCCCTTCGGCCAGGCACTCCCCGTGTGGGATGCGCTCATCACGGCGGGCGAGGCGTACACGCTGCGCGTCGCCGGCATGGAGGCGCTCGACGTGGCGCGACTCGAGGCGGGCCTGATCATGGCGGGCGTTGACTATCACTCCTCGCGCACCGCGCGACACCCGAGCCTCGCCGTCTCGCCGTACGAGATCGGCTTCGATCGACTCATTGACCTCGACAAGCCATCGTTCATTGGCAAGCGCGCCCTCATGGATGAGGTCGCCGCTGGCGGCCCGCCTGACCGTCTCGTGGGCCTCGAGCTGGATCTCAACATCTTCGAGGACGCCTACCTCGACCTTGGCTACCCGATCGAGCATCCGCTGCGCGCCTGGCGCAAGGTCATTCCCCTCACACGTAAGGGCGACACCATTGGCCGCGCCACGAGCGGCACCTTCTCGCCGCTACTGAAGCGCTCCATTGCCCTCGGCCGCCTCCCAGCCAAGCATGCAGTTCCGGGCACGATCGTTGGCCTGGAGTGGGCAATTGAAGAGACTCGCCACGAGATTCCCGCAACTGTGGTGCCGCTTCCGTTCCTCGACCTGCCGCGCAAGCGCAGCTAGGTCACTGCGGCTGCGGCCGGGCGCTACAGTCGTGCCGCTCGCTCCAGGGGAATCCCCCACGCAGCGCTAATACGCTCAGCGGTTAACACCTCTGCTGGAGTTCCGTCGGCAGCAATCATGCCGTTTGCGACGAGGATCACGCGTGAGAATCCGTCACGGACAATATCGAGCTCGTGAAAGATCGCTACGATCGTTCGCTTCGTCTTCATGATTGTTTCGTCGCCAGCGAGGCTGGTGAGTAGATCGGCAATCTCCATTCGGTGACGCAAGTCGAGGTGCGCCGTAGGCTCATCGAGGGCGAGAATCGGTGTCTCTTGCGCTAACCCCAACGCAATCGCAGCGAGCTGACGCTCACCAGCACTCAGCGTGCGCACATCGCGATGCTGCAGGTGTGTTGCGCCAACGCGTGCAATGGCGGCGGTGGCGCGCTCACGATCATGTGCGCTTGGGCCAGCCGGGCCGCGACCGTGTGGGATTCTCCCGAGGGCGACCAGGTCTTCTACGCGCGTGGCAAAAGGTAGCGTGATGTCGGAGCTGACGACGGCAATAGATCGAGCGATCGTTTCGCGCGAGAGGTGCTGAATTGGCTCGGTGCAGAGAATCACTTCGCCGCTGGTTGCCGGCACGGCGCCGCTGAGTGCACGCATGAGGGTCGTCTTGCCGGCGCCGTTTGGCCCAACGATTGCGACGCGTTCGCCGGGGCCAATGCTGAGCGATACGTTGCGCAGGATCGTGGCGCCGCCAAGGTCGACCTGCAGGTTTTTTGCGCCGAGGAGTTCGTAGGGTGCGGTCTCGTTGGTGTTGGCGTTGCCGCTCATAGGGCGTACCCCGCACGGGCACGATGCAACAGCCAGAGCAGGAACGGCGCGCCGATCAGGGCGGTAATGACGCCAACGGGGACGCCGATAGTGCGGGCAACGGTATCGGCGAGGAGCAGGAGCAGCGCTCCGCCGATCGCCGAGAGGGGCAAGACGGCGCGTGGATCGGAGCCGACGGCGAGGCGGGCAAGGTGCGGCACGACCAGGCCGACGAAGCCAACAAGGCCGGCGAGGGCGACGGCGGAGGCGGTGGCGATGGTGGCGAGTGCCACTGCGATGCGACGCTCACGACGCACGTCGATTCCGAGATGCGTTGCCGCCTCATCTCCGAGCAAAAAGGCGGCGAGCGCACGTCCACGTCGTGCGAGCAGCAGCGTCGCAACGGCGATCGGTACGGCGGCGGCGGCGAGGCGCGGCCAGGTGACGCCGTCAAGACCGCCGAGCAAGAAACCGAAGATGGCGCGCAGGTTCGCACCGCTCGCGAGCATCACTAACGAAAGTGCGGCGGCGAGCAGCGAGGCGACCGCGTAGCCGACAAGCAACACACTGGCGATGCGCTCCTCACCGCTGCCGATGCCGGCGATGCGCCAGACGAGCGCGACCGAGGCGAGCGCTCCGATGAACGCGGCGAGCTGTACACCACCGAGTTCCCACGCGATCCCCGTGATGGGGAGCAGGAACGCAATCGCAGCACCGAGTGCTGCACCGCTACTGGTGCCGAGCACATACGGGTCGGCGAGTGGATTGCGCAGGAGCGATTGAAATGCGGCGCCCGATGTCGCGAGCGCAGCGCCAACTGCGGCGGCGGCGAGGATGCGCGGCAAGCGAATCTCCATGATGATCGAGGTCGATCCAGCACTAATCCCGTTGCCTATCGGCAGGGAGAAGAGGCTCTTCCCAATAATCGCCAGAACGTCGAGTGGCGCGATGTTGGCGACGCCGAAGCCGATTGCGCCGATCGCCACAGCGACCAGTGCCGACAGAGCTACGCCAGTGCTTCGTCCGCTTCGCATGGCTATGGGAGTGTCACCGTTGGGTGCAACTGCGCCACGATGGCGCGGAACGCTTCGGCGATGCGTGGCCCTGGAATGGAGACTAGATCGCCGTCAATCGGTCGCAGCGCACCGCTTACCACGGCGGGGATCGTCCCCCACCCTGGTCGCGCGGCAACCGCTTCAGCGGTAACGCCGTACGCAGCATCGCCAATCAGGATCACCTCGGGGGCCGCTGTTACCAGCGCCTCCAGCGAGATCTCGTAGACCCCGCTGGTGCCGCTCGTGATCAAATCACCGCGTGCGGCGCCGATCAGCTCGGCGGCATAGTCATCGGGGGCCAGGCCATAGATGGCCCCGGTAGCGTCGATCTCATAGAAGACACTGACGACCGGCTCACCATGCACGAGGGCGGTGAGCGCCGCAATCTCGGACTTGGCGGCTGTGATCGCACTGGCGGCGGCGACGCTCGCACCCGCCGCATCGCCAATCAGTTGCAGTGTCGTGTAGACCCCGCTCACGCTCTTCGGGTCAAGGGTGACGAGGGTGATGTTTGCGGCTTTGAGTTGCGTGATCGCATCGTCGGGGGTGAAGCCCGAACCGCCAACGAAGACGAGATCGGGGTTGAGGGCAATGATCGCCTCAACGTTGGTGCCGTTATAGTCGGCAACCTGTTTCGTTGCTGCGAACGCGGCGGGGAGACAGCTGCATGCTGCAACGCCGACCACGTGTCCGCCAAGGCCCCACTCGTCGAGCGCCTCAACACTTGCTGGTGTGAGCGCCACGATGCGCTGCGGCTGCGACGTGATCGTTATTGAGACGCTCACATCGTCAACGACGGTTCGCGGGTAATCGGCCTCAACGACTGGCGTTGGGCTCACAGGTACGAGTGAGTTGGTGGCGGTGGCGCATGCACCAACAAGCAGTGCTGCAAGGAGCAGCAGGGTGAGACGGAAAACCTGGTGCGCGCGAACGAAAGCAGTCATTGCTTCCTCCCTTGCCTCGAGGGCCTAAGCGTTCTCTGCCGCGTGTCCGGCGACCGGACTTATGGGAGCCACTCCCAATAACCGTTGCGGGACAGTGCTGGAATCTCACCAGCTTCGCGTCCACGCGGCGTTGCTGCGCGGACTCTATCACCTGGCCATGGGCTGTGCAGACGCTGCTGATACGCACACCATGCGAGAGTGTGCCTCCGCCCTCGCCCCCGTTCTCACTCTGGAGGGAGCATGGTCGGAGTAATTCTTCTCGCCGCAACAATCGCCCTCACGCCACCAAGCGAAAGTGCCGCGGTCTTTGCCAACCGCACCGCCTTCGCTGAAGAGTGCACCGGTACCGCGAACACCCAACCCGATCGACTGGCGCGACAGGCGCGCTCCGCTTTTGCAGCGCTCGGCTGGGAGGTCGGTGGTGCCGTCGGGCCCACCTTCACACGCCACTCGCTGCTCGCAAGTGCGACGGTATCCGCCCTCTACGTGCATAGCCACGGCGATCTCTATTGGGACTCGAAGGCTGACAGTCGGGTCGGTGGTTTCCGCGCCGACGCTGGAGTCTGTCTCGGCGCACCCATCCTGCTGCCGTCGGAGATTGCCGCGATGCGCCGAGGTGCACCGGCCGCATCGCTCATCTATATCTCGACCTGCCATAACGGCGAACGGGCGTCGCGACTCTCGGCCGCGTTCGGCATCGCTCAACGCAAAGTGCAGGGTGCCAACGAACCCGACTCCTTCTATGTGGGCTACGTCGGCATCGCATGGCAGGGTGCCGCGCTCCGATTTGAGCGCGCCTTCTGGCGCGGGCTACTCGATGGAGCAACAGCTGGCGCCGCATTTGATCGCGCACTCCTCGTTGCGTATGACCCGAAGCATCTCATCCCTGAGTGGTGGGGCGGCTACAACCACACTCCACATGCTCCAGCGGCTGGCCTCCCCGACTTCAGAGCCCAGCGCTATGTATAACGTGCGCTGGTCGCTCTCTCTCCTCATCGCGCTGATCGCCGCGTGTAGCGCGCCGAGCACGGCGATCGCACCGAGTCGCCCGCCAGTGGTGGAGACTGCAGGGCTCCATGTACGGTCAATCATGACCGTTGCGACGGCACTCCTTGAGCCACTTGAGTTGAGCGGATTGCTCACAGCACCGATCAGCCTGGTGCGCAGCGATGCTGGCGAGCAGCGCACCCGTCAGGTACTTGTCACGGCGGACGGCGGTGAGGTGTTGCGCGTTGAGAGTGCGCTCGATGGATCGCTCCGCTTGATTGCGAAGAGTGGCGTGGCCATAGAGGGTGGTGGACTCAGTGAGAGTGGCTCCATCGCGCGCGCACTTCGCCAGCTGATCCGGTTGGGGCTCGAGATCCCGGTCGGCGCTCCAACGGTACGTACTGCCGCTGGGCGCATCCTCGTTGTCTGGACTCGGCAGGTTCGTGGCATACCAGTGCCGAACGATGGCACGCGTGTGGTGCTGAACGGTGCCGGCGCACTCGTGGGGCTCTCGATTGAGGAGTCACCTCTTGCCGCGGCACCATCGCGCATCGCCCAAGGTGAGGGTGCACTGCGTGCCGCAGTGGCACTGCTGCCACGTGGTACCTCGATGGATGAGAGCCCTCTGCTCGCCTGGGTGCTACCGACAGTCGCCGCTGGTGAACCAGCAGTGGATGGTGTGCCGCGTCGCCTCGCCTGGTGCGTGAGCGGGGTGCTCCATGACGGCACCACGGTCGAAGTGCAGCTTGATGCTGGCAGCCTTGCGCTGCTCGGGTGGGATGGCGCGCCGTAGCGGCGGGGAATTAGCCGCGCGCGAGTCGCTCGCCAATGACGAGGAGTTCGTCGCGGAGTTCTGCCGAGGTGGCCTCGGCGTAGACGCGCACGAGCGGCTCGGTGCCACTGAAGCGCACTAGGAGCCAGCTCCCATCGGTCGTGAAGAACTTCACGCCGTCCTTCGTTGTAAGTGGCACGGCGCGCACCGCGTGGCTGCCGATGCTGCTCGGCGGGTTGCCAACGAGCTCGGTGGCGAGTCGCTCTTTGACCTTTGGGTAGGCGGCGCGATCGATGTGCACGTCAATGCGCAGGTAGTACGAAGCACCCGCGATGGAGGCGACGTGCTCCATGACCGAGCTCATCGTTGGGCGACCCAGCGCTCGCTCGCGAATCAACAGGTCGAGCAGGAGCAGGTCGGCGAAAATCCCGTCGCGCTCGGGGAGGTGCATCTTGAAGCCGTAGCCGCCCGACTCTTCGCCACCCATCGAGGCGCCCGTTTCAATCATCTTCGGTCCGACATATTTGAAGCCGACCGGCGTCTCGTACACGGTGACGTTGTAGCGCTCGCCGAGCCGCTCCCCCATGGAGCTCTCGTTGACCGTCTTCACAATCGGACTGAGATCCTTCTTATGTTCGAGCATGTAGTACGCCAGCAGGCCGAAGACCTGCAGCTGATGCAAGAAGACGCCACGCTCATCCACAGCGCCGGCGCGGTCGGCGTCGCCATCGAGGAGCATCCCCATGTCGTAGCCACCACCCGCCATGCGCGCGAGGACCGGGTCAATGTGCGGTCGAATCGGCTCGGGATTCACGCCGCCGAACCAAGGGTTGCGCTCGCTGCGCATCTCATCGACGACGATGTTGCCGCCCGCGAGGAGTCGACCGATCCAGCCAGCTCCCGCGCCGTAGACAGGGTCGACCATGATGCGCATCTTCTGTGCGGCGATCGCCTTCAAATCGAGATTGCGCTCAACGAACTCCTTGTAGCCGGGGTACGGGTCGTAGCGCTCGACCATGCCTGCCGCTTCGGCGTCGGCGAACGGACGGCCAACCAACTCTGGCCCACGGGTGCTCGCGACATGCGCCTCGATGCGCTTCAGTAGCTCAGGTCCTGCAGCGGCGCCGGTCGGCGACTTCACCTTGAAGCCGTTATCCATCCAGGGGTTGTGGCTAGCGGTAATGACCACGCCCATCGCTGCGCCACGCATCACCACCTCGTACGAGGCCATCTGTGTTGGCACATCGGTGCGCGAGTAGGCAACGGGGATGCCGTGGGCGAGCAGAATCTCGGCGGCGGCAATCGCAAACTCTTCCGAACCGAAGCGGCGGTCGTAGGCAATGACGACGCTCTTGGCGGTGGCGCCGTCCTCTTCTACAACGCGGGCCACACCCTCGGCGAGTCGGCGGACGTTCTCAAAGGTGTACTCGTCGCCGATCTTGGCGCGCCAACCGTCGGTGCCGA
>JBAXWE010000028.1:0-12640 GCA_037128565.1 bacterium | reverse complement strand
GTCGAGTGCAGCGGCCGTGAACTCCACCTCGGGGATCAGAATCGCATGCGCACCACCGGCGAGGCCACCCCAGGCGGCGACCCACCCTGCGTCACGCCCCATCACCTCAACGACGGCGACGCGGTGATGTGATGCGGTGGTGGTGGCGATCCGGTCGAGCGCCTCGGTGACGATATTTGCTGCCGTATCAAAGCCGAGGCAGCCCTCGGTACCCCAAACGTCGTTATCCATCGTTTTTGGGATCGCGTTGACGGCGGCGCCGCGCTTGGCGAGGCCCGCTGCAACGGAGAGGGTGTCGTCGCCACCGATGGCGATCAGGGCGTTCAGGCCAAGTGCGCGCATGTTCGCCTCGGCGGCATCGAGGCCGCCCTCACGTTTCAGCAGATTCGTGCGGCTAGAGCCGAGCATCGTGCCGCCCTGCGCCTGAATGCCATGCACTGCGGCGCGATCAAGCGGTCGGGAAAGTGGTGCGCCAACCGTTGCAAGTCCCTTCCAGCCGTCGAGGATGCCCACTACTTCGTGACCGCCGGCGGTGGCGCGGTGCACCACGGCGCGAATCGCAGGGTTCAGCCCTGGGCAGTCGCCGCCACCGGTTAACACGCCAATCCTCAAGCGTCCGCTCATCGGCTCGGCCCCGTCATCTTCTCTGGGCGAACGATTGCGTCGAACTGCTCGGCGGTGATGTAGCCAAGTCCGAGCGCTGTTTCGCGCAGCGTCCCACCGCTGGCGTGTGCACGCTTGGCGATCTCTGCCGCCTTGTCGTATCCAATTACTGGGGTTAGCGCCGTCACCAGCATCAGTGAGTCATTGAGGAGTTCGCTGATGCGCGCTGCGTCAGGCTCGGTGCCAGCGAGGCAGTGGTCGGCGAATGAGCGCGCCGCATCGCCGAGCAGGCGGATCTGTACCAGAAGGTCGAGCGCGATTAGCGGCTTGAAGACGTTGAGCTGGAAGTTCCCCTGGCTTGCGGCGAAGGCGATCGCCGCGTCAAGCCCGTAGACCTGCACGCAGACCATGGTCAGGGCCTCGGCCTGCGTTGGATTCACCTTCCCGGGCATGATCGAAGAGCCTGGCTCGTTCTCGGGGATGCGCAGCTCGCCGAGGCCGGCACGCGGGCCAGAGGCGAGCCAGCGCACATCGTTGGCCAGCTTCATGAGCGTTGCGGCCGTGGTGCGCAGTGCAGCGGATGCCGCAAGTGTCGCTTCTTGCCCAGCAAGTGCGGCGAACTTATTCGGCGCGCTGACGATCGGCTCACCGGTGAGCTTGGCGATCGCCTTGGCTGCACGCTCGGCAAATTCAGGGTGAGCGTTCAGGCCCGTGCCAACGGCGGTGCCGCCGAGTGCGATCGCCCGGAGCTCGCTCTGCGCCGCCTCAATGCGGGCGATATCGCCTGCAAGGGCGGCCGCATGGGCGCCGAACTCTTGGCCGAGGGTGAGTGGCACCGCATCTTGTAGATGCGTGCGGCCAATCTTCACGATGCCGTTCCAGTCGGCAGCTTTTGCACTGATGGTGGCGTGCAGATGACGCAGTGAGGGGAGGAGCGTTGTGCGGACGGCAAGCGTTGCAGCAATGTGGATCGCACTCGGGAATGCATCGTTCGATGACTGTGAAAGGTTGACATCGTCGTTCGGATGAATCGGGCTCTTCCCGCCGCGCGTTCCGGTGGCACGCTCGTTGGCGATGGATGCGATCACCTCGTTCACATTCATGTTGCTCTGAGTGCCTGAGCCCGTCTGCCATGTTGATAGGGGGAACTCTCCATCGGCGTCGCCGCTGGTCACAACGTTCGCAGCTTCGACGATGAGCTTCGCCTTATCGGCGGGGAGGATTCCGAGTTCGGCATTGACGCTCGCCGCCGCGCTCTTAATGATCGCAAGGGCGTGGATCACCTCAAGGGGCATGCGGTCGTTGCCGATGGTGAAGAAGTGCAGGGAGCGGGCCGTCTGGGCGCCCCAGTGCTGGTCGGCCGGTACCTCGATCTCGCCGAACGAGTCGCGCTCGGTGCGCGTCTTCTTTGCGTTGGTCATTGCGGCCTCCGATACGGGCGCAGCGCGCCTCTGCTCTAAGTGTAGGATCCCACGCATGAGCACGGAGCAGGGGAGCCTGGCCCCCTTCAAGGCGAGCGACGGGGTGACCCTCTTTCGACGCGTATTCGAACCCGTCGGGGCGCCGCTCGGTGAGCTGCTCCTGGGGCACGGGATCGGGGAGAACTCCAGCCGCTATATCCAGGCGGCACGCGCCTTCGCCGCGGCAGGCTGGCGCACGACCACGTGGGATCTACGGGGGCACGGGCGCTCCGAGGGGCCGCGCGGCTACGTGAAGGAGTTCGGCCGCTTCCACCTCGACCTTGCGGAACAGGTGACCGATCTTCAGCGAACCGGCCACCGCGTCGTGGTCGTCTCGCACAGCCTCGGCGGCCTCATCGCCTTCGGCGCCGTCGCCGCGGGCTTGGCCAATCCCGACTTCCTCGTTCTCTCTGCGCCGGCACTTGAGGCGAACATCGCCACATGGAAGCGCGTTGCGGCACCGATCTTGTCGCGCCTCCTTCCGATGCTACGCATACCAACCGGCATTGGCGCCGACACCAGCCCTGGACAGCGCCTCGAGAACCTTGATCCAGAAGCACCCGACCATCTGTACGCGGTGACGACGCGCCTCGGCGACGAAGGCTTCCGCGCGCAGAAGGCGGCACGCGCCGTCGTTGCCGCCGGTGGCAACTTTCCAGTGCCCACACTTGTGACGCAGGGAGAGGGCGATGCGTTGGTGCGGCCAGAGTGGACGAAACCGTTGGCGCAACTTGGCAACGTTGAGTACCTGACGCTGAAAGGGTTTAATCACCATCCGTTTGCAACGCTTGCGTATCAGGTCGCTATCGACGAGATCGTGCAGCGGATCGGACGTCGCTAAGCGGGCCTAGTACTCCTGCCCAAGTGCGGCGCGCGCCTTGGCCGGATCATCAACGACAAAGGCGAAGGTTGCCCGCTCACCCCATCGGCCCATGAAGAGATGGCCGTACACGTTCACGCCAGCGGCGGCGAGACGATCCAGCACGGAGAGCATGCCGCCCGGTTGATCGTCTACTTCGGCAAGCACGGATTCACTTTCGATAAAGGTGTAGGAGCCAGCCTCAAGAACCGCGCGCGTCTTTACGTCGTCGGCGGTCTTCAGGATGACGTGGCCGACATCACCGATGCCTCCGCCGCCGATCGCCTTGAGGTCAACCTCTTGGCGCTCAAGTTCACGGCAGAGCTCGGCAAGTGCCCCAGGCTTATGTGCGAGTTGGACCACGAACTGATGTGCCATGCGCTGAGGGTAGCGCGCACCGCCGCGCTTCGCCAGGGGCGGCCTGCGAGACTGACCTCCCCATCAGGATCGCAGCGGCGGTAGGCTCAGGGGGAGCCCCGCTCGGGGCAGAGCGATTGGAGGGTCCAGATGCGTGCGTGGAAGCAGATCATCAACGGCAAGTCGGTAGCGGCGAAGTCGGGGAAGACGATCTCGGTGGAAGACCCGTCAACGCGTGAGGTGCTGGGCACGGTTCCACAGAGCGGTCGCGCCGATGTTGATGCTGCAGTTGCCGCCGCTGCGGCGGCCTTTCCAGCATGGAGCGCCGCCACCCCAGCCGAGCGCGCCCTCGCGCTGCTGAAACTCGCCGACGCCCTTGAGTCGGCGAAGCGCAAGTTCGTGAAGGCGGAGTCCGAGAACGCTGGTAAGCCGATTAGTGCCGTTGGCATTGAGGTTGATGCGGTCGTCGACAACCTGCGCTACTTCGCCGGCGCTGGGCGCAACATGGAGGGGAAGGCCGTCGCCGAATACCTCCCAGGGCGCACGAGCATGATTCGTCGCGATCCAGTCGGCGTTGTCGCCTCTATTGCTCCATGGAACTACCCGCTCCTGATGGCTGGCTGGAAGATCGGCCCAGCGCTGGTCACAGGGAACACCGTTGTCTTGAAGCCGTCGGCGCGTACGCCGATCACGGCGTTGATGCTCGGCACACTCGCGCAAGAGTTCCTCCCCGCCGGCGTCTTGAATGTCATCACTGGAACTGGCGATGAAGCTGGTGCGTATCTTGCACAGCATCCGGGCGTAGGAATGGTCTCAGTGACGGGTGATACCGCCACGGGGAAACGCATCGCCGCGGCGGGCGCCGCAACGGTGAAGCGACTCCATCTCGAGCTTGGTGGCAAGGCTCCGGTGCTCGTCTTCGACGATGCTGATGTTGACCTTGTTGCGAGTACGATGCGCGCCGCGAGCTTCTGGAATGCGGGTCAAGACTGCACCGCAGCCTGCCGCATCATCGCGGGACCGAAGATTTACGAGCGCCTCGTTGACGCGCTGATCAAGCAGGTCAAGACGATCAAGGTTGGCCCGACTAGTGATAAGGCGACCGAGATGGGGCCACTCATTAGCGCGGCGCAGCGCACACGTGTGGACGGCTTCGTGCAGCGAGCGGGCAAGAAGTCTGAGGTCGTCCTCGGTGGCAAGAGCGTCGCCGGAAAGGGCCACTTCTACCGCCCAACGATCATTGCTGGTCCAGCCCAGAGTTCCGAGATCGTGCAGGACGAAGTCTTTGGACCGGTCGTCTCGGTGCAGCGCGCGAAGAGCGCGGATCAGATCTTGGAGTGGGCGAATGACTGCCGGTTTGGACTCGCCTCATCGCTCTGGACGAGCGACATCGCCCGAGCCTTCAAGGTGAGCAAGGCGCTGCAGTTCGGCACAGTATGGGTGAACGATCACTTCACGCTGGCCAGCGAGATGCCGCACGGCGGCTTCAAGCAGTCCGGCTACGGGAAGGATCAGTCGATGTACGCCCTTGAGGACTACACCGTGGCGAAGCACATCATGGTGCGGAGCGAGTAGCGCGATCCACTTCGCGCCGATGCCGTAGGCTGCGCTAGATGCAGCACGACGCCCCAACGCCACCCCCGTTTGAAGAGGGGCTCCCGCAGGAGCTCTGGTTCAGCGTTGACGTCGAGTGCTCGGGCCAGACGCCACTCGACGGGAGCTTGATCAGCATCGGCGCCTGCCTCGTCGACGACCCGAAGAAGAGCTTCTACGTGGAGCTGCGTCCTGACGCCACGAAGCAGTGGGGCCATAAAGAGGAGCGCGTCCACCGCCTCTCGCGCGCTCACCTTGAGGCGAACGGTATTGATCGGCTCGAAGGGGTGCGCCAGTTTGCCCTCTGGGTGCGTGCTACCGCCGAGGCGACCGCGCCAGAGTCGAGCCCACTCTTCGTGGGCTTCAACACCCCATTCGATTGGATGTGGCTCACCATGGCATTCGCCGAGGCCGGCGTGAAGAATCCATTCGGCATGTCGGCGATGGATCTTAAGAGCGTCTACTACACGCTGCATGGCGGCGACAACTTGACCTGGAAGAAGACGGTGAAGCGATTTGTGCGCCAGGTGTACCCAACCGATCTTGTCGCCGATCATCACGCCCTCGCCGATGCGATCGAGCAGGCGGAGCTCGCGCGCGAGTTGCGCAGCAAGGCGCTCAAGAATCGGATTCCGCCAGCAATCCCCGAGCGACGATGACGAGGGCCGCGCGGGGCGCGGCAGCCCAGCCACTTGATCATTCGCTCGTTCGTAAAATCAACCGTGCGCTGCTCGCCTGGTACGCCGCCACCGCTCGTCCGTTGAAGATCCGTGAGCGCTCCGATCCGTACAGCGTGCTGGTCAGCGAGGTGATGGCGCAGCAGACGCAAATCTCCCGCGTTGATCAGTTAGCGACGGTATTCCTTGCCCGATTCCCAACGTTTGAGTCGCTCGCAGTCGCTGAGACCGCCGATGTGCTTGTGGCGTGGAAGGGGCTCGGATACAACCGACGTGCGCTAGCACTGCAGCGCGCCGCCGCCGCCGCAGTTGCGGCGGGCGGCCTCCCCTCAGAGGTTGGTGCGCTGATGAAGCTCCCCGGCATTGGCCCGTACACGGCGCGTGCAGTTGCTGCCATCGCCTTCGGCGGTCGCGAGATTCCTGTCGACGTGAACATCGCGCGCATCGTGGCGCGACTGTTTGGCGCAGATGCGCCGCTCGCACCACGTGAGGTGCAGGTACGCGCTAACGAGTTTGGCGAGCAACTTGCAGATGGCGAGGCTGGCGCATGGGCGCAGGCGGCGATGGATTTAGCCTCATCGGTCTGCCGTGCAGCTGCACCGCTCTGTGGCGAGTGTCCACTGCGCGACCACTGCCCATCTGCCGGTCGCACCTTTGCCAAGGCTCCGCGCGGCCAAGAGCCGCGAACCCCCTTCACGAAGACGACACGATGGCTGCGGGGGCGTCTATTGGACGAGTTGCGTGAGGCTGGTCGTATAGGCGTGCAGGTCGCTGGTGAGCGTGGCGAGCACAACGAAGCGGCGGTCGCGGCTACCATCAACAAGTTGGTCTCTGAGGGGCTCGCCGAGTCGCTCGGAGGGGATCACTACCGTCTGCCGCATCGCGGCGACTGAGGGGAGGGTCGTGGACGACCTTGAGCTGCTGAACCAGATCTTCGAGGAGACCCTGACCGAGCAGGAGGGGCTCCCGTTCGTCGCTCGCTTCCGTGAGGCCCTTCACGCCAAGCGCGCCGTTGATTTCAATCTGACCGCCGCCTCGACGGAACAGTACGTCGAGGTTGAGCGCATCGTGCGGGCGCTGACGTTGCGCTTCCGACTCACCAGCCTTGTTGAGGAGCGCCGCCGCGCCGCACAACTCAGTGCGAACGCACATCCGGCCGCCGCCCCAGGCCCTGGCAGCTTTGATGCAGCGCTCGCCGACCTCGCCGCCGCGGGGCTTGCTCCGGCAGAGATTCGCGCCGCCGCCGCGCAGATCAGCTACCTGCCCGTCCTTACCGCTCATCCGACCGAGGCACGTCGTCGCACGTTGATCGCCGCGCTCAGTCGCATGCGCACGCTGCTCGACCGACGCGCGCTTGGCGGCACCTTCGCCGCCGAGGTTGATCTACGCCTGCGCGAAGAGATGACCAACCTCTGGCGCATGGGCGGCATTCGGACCCGACGCGTCACCGCCCTTGATGAGGTGCGCTCGGCGCTGGTGCACTTTGATGGAACGATCTTCCGCCTCGTGCCACGACTCCTGCGCAGCCTCGACGATGCGCTCGGTCGCCTCGAGAAGTCCACCGCACCGTCGGGACTCCGTGCGCCACTGCCACTGCCGGCACTCCGCTGGGGGACCTGGATCGGTGGCGATCGCGACGGGAACCCGAACGTGAATGCCGAGACAACGCGTGAAGCGATGCGCATTCAGGCCGACCACGCACTGCGCGCCCTTGAAGCCGTTGCTTCGCGGCTGATGATGTCCATTGCCGCATCGGTTGACGGTGGCGAACTTGATGGGGCACTCGGCGCATCGCTGGTTCGTGACGCGAAAGATCTCGGCGCGATCGAACGCACCCTCTCACACCGCTTCCCCGATGAACCGTATCGACGCCGCCTCGGTGCCATCGCACAGCGCATCGCGCGCACCCGCCACTCACGCATCGAGGGGGCCAAAGAGGTTGGCGGTTATGCAACTCCGCAGGCGCTGATCAACGAGTTGCGCGAACTGCGTGCGAGCCTCGCCGCTGATGGCCTAGAGCGCTCGGCGTATGGCGAACTGCTCGAGTTTGAGTGGCAGGTTGAGGCCTTCGGCTTCCACTTCGCAATGATGGAGATCCGCCAGGCGCGCGGTGCCCATCATGCGGCGATCGCATATCTCACCGCCGAGCTAGGCGCTCCTGGCACAGACACCGCGCTAGAGCCGGCGCAAGTCAAGAGTGCACTCGCCCACGAGGTCGTTCCCGGTGTGACTGTTGGCGAAGTGCTTGCAACAATTCGCGTGGCCGCTGAGATCCAGCGCATGCACGGCGAGGAGAGCCTCGGTCGCTATGTCATCAGCGGCTTTGAAGGGGTAGAGGACCTGCACGAGCTCTTGGCGCTCTTCGCCTGGGCAGAGGATCAACGCATCAGCTCTGATCTCACCTCTAGCGCTTCCGCTGGAGCGCCGAAGGTTGACATCGTGCCGCTGCTGGAATCGGCACGCGTACTTGAGCGTGCTGCCGAACTCGTTGATGAAATCGTTGCGAACCCAGTGTTGCAGGCGCGCATCGTGGAGCGCGGCCGGCGCCTCGAGATCATGCTCGGCTACTCCGATACGAATAAGGAGTCGGGCTATCTCTCAAGCGTTTGGCTGCTGCATCTAGCCGAGGCGGCGTTGGTGGATCGGGCTAACGCACACAACCTGAAGCTCACCCTCTTCCATGGACGTGGTGGTGCAATTGGACGTGGCGGCGGCCCGACGCATCGCGCGATCCTGGGGCAGCACCCGGCCGGCCTCCTGGGCGGCTTTAAGGTGACGGAGCAGGGCGAGGTGATCGCCTCTCGCTACGCCGATCCTGCCATTGCCTTTAGTGAAGCGGAGCAGATCATCTCGGCCCTACTGACAATGCGAAGTCCACTTGCTGCGCAGCGCGGCGCGGAGTGGGAGGGGAAATTTGCCCCCGAAGTTGGCGCTATCGCGCACGCAGCACGCGAAACCTATCAGCGCCTCATCCCAAATGATCCAGCATTTGAAGCCTTCTTCCGCGCCGCCACGCCGATCGCCGAGCTCGGCGGGCTAAATCTCGGCTCACGCCCTGCGGTGCGCGGTGGAGTTGTGAAGGGCGGTTCGGGACTCGCCAGCCTGCGCGCCATTCCGTGGGTCTTCTCATGGAGCCAGGCGCGCGTGAATCTCCCTGGCTGGTACGGACTCGGAGCACTGCTCAATGCGCTTGAGGACGCGGGTGCTGCAGCCACGCTGCATACGGCCTATCAGCGTTGGCCATTCTTTCAGTCGATCGTCGATAACGCGACGATGATTCTTGCTAAGTCCTCGCCCGAGGTTGCCGAAGAGTTCGCCGCGCTGGGTGGCGCTGGGAGTGACCCCGAGGCGACCCGGGTATGGGCGACGATCGTTGCCGAGCGCAGCGCCGCGGGCGAAGCGCTGCGACGCATCGCTGGCACAGCCGAACTGCTCGCCAGTGATCCCGAGTTGCGGGCCTCAGTTGAAGGGCGCGCCCCCGAGGTGAATGCCCTCTCCCGTGTGCAGGTGCAACTCTTGCGCGCTCTTCGCAGCGCAGTAGATGAGGACCAGCGCGCCGAGCTTTCACACCTCGTACGCCTCACGGTCAGCGGGGTCGCCGCCGGCCTGCGCAACACCGGCTAGCCACACGTCTATCCTTGTGACATGAATAAGCGACCCTCCCGACCGAGCGTGCGTGGCGTCACGAGCCCTGAGCAGATTTCGGCGTGGGCGGCACCCGTTGCGGCGCGCTGGCGCCGACACCGTGAACTTGCGCCAGTCACGATGGCGGCGATGCGGGGCATCGAGGCCAAGGCGCTACGACTAGGGCACACATCAGAGCAGCTGCTGGCCAGTGGGGGCGAGGCGATCGCCGAACTTGCTGGGGCATTGGTGGCCGGTAGGAGAGCCGCTCGGGCGACGGCGCTTGGCGCGCCAGTATTCATCCTCGCCGGTTCGGGTGCCGAATCAGCGCTCGCGCTTGAAGCGGGACTTCGAATTGCAGCAAGCGGCACGCCGATCGTTGTGGCCCTCTGCGGTACACGCGCACGACCCGAACACGCCGCAGCCTCTGCCGCTTGGGATCGGCTCGAATCGCTCTCCAACGCCCGGCGATTCCGCGTCCCCGATATGCGCGAAGCCGCGCACTTCCGTGCTGGCATTGAAGATGTTGCGCTGGTAATCGAGGCACTCGGCGGCTCAACCGATGCGGTGGTGCCACCGGTTCCAACGCAGGCTGGGATCGATCTCGTGATTCGCGCACGCGCCGCCGGTGTCCCATGCCTGGCCATTACGGCACCAGTGGGCCTTGACCCCGAGTCTGGTACTCGACGTCGTGGCGCACCGGGTGCCGATGTGACCATCTCGCTGCATCGACCGCTGATCACCCTGCTCAGTGAGACATCGCGTCGCCTTGTCGGGGAACTCCTGGTTGCGCCAATCGACCTGCCACGCGACGCCGATACTCTCGCTCAATGAGTCAGCCCACCAGGCCCTTCCGCTCGGCAGGAATCGCGGCGCTTGCCGCCGGTGCAGCTGTTTTGGCACTGCAAGAGATCAGCGCACTTGTTCCGCCCATCGGATCTGCGATACGTAACCTGCCCGTCGTGGTGGTAGTCCTAGTGCTGGCAACAATTTATATCGTGGTGCAATTGATTCGTTCGCGTTAGTCGCGCTGCAGCATCCCCGTATCAAAGGTACGCTCGGTCCCGGCGCGCAGTCGTGCGATGTTATCGGCGTGGGCGAGCCAGACGAGCGCTGGCCCGATGATCGCGTAGGTGGCGACAGCCGTATCAAAGCCACTTGCCGAGGTCGCGCTGGCGACAATCAGGATTGGAGCGAAGGCCGCCGCGGCAGTAATTGATCCGAGCGAGACGAGTCGCGTTCGCCAGATGATCACGATGAAGATTGGTGCCGCCCCGGCAAGTGCAGCTGGTGCGATGGCGAGTGCGGTGCCGAAGCCGGTGGCAATCCCCCGACCGCCCTTGAAGCCAACCCACACCGACCGAGTTGCCCCAATTACGGCGAAGAGGGCGGCGACGACCTCCCACCAGGCGCCGGTGCTGTCGCCAATCGAAGCGGCAAGGCTGCGCACGGCGAGAACGGGGAGGGTCCCCTTGAGGATGTCTCCAGCGGAAACCACGGCGGCGCGGCGGCGTCCGAGCGCGCGCAGCGCGTTGGTGCCGCCGGTTCGGCCTGAGCCTACGGAGCGTGGATCGGCGCCCCCGGTGAGGCGCGCCACGATCAGCCCGAAGGGGATCGAGCCCGCCAAATAGGCACCGAGCGTGGCTGCAAGTACGAGTCGAATGTCCATGGCGGCGGAGGATAGCAGTGCGGCGTAGGATTCTCGTATGCCCGACTACGACCTCCTCGTTCTCGGCGGTGGAACTGGTGGCTATGCCGCCGCCTTCCGTGCCGCCCAACTCGGCAAGCGCGTAGCCCTGCTTGAGCAGTCCAAGGTGGGCGGCACCTGCCTCCACTGGGGCTGCATCCCCGCCAAGGCGATGCTTGAGAGCGGCGACCTCCTTGCCAAGATCGGCAAGGCGGCCGACTTTGGCATTCAGATCACCCCCGCGACTGGCATTGACACCACGGTCCTCGGTGCGAGACGCGACAAGATCGTGGCCAAGATGCACGCGGGCCTCAAGAGCCTCTTCAAGAAGAACAACGTTGAGCTGATTGCCGCTCGCGGCATCATCACCGGCCCGGGCAACGTCAAGGCGGCGCTCGTGGACGACGCAGGTACACCAACTGGTGAAGAGCGCACGATCACCGCAACCGACATCGCCGTCGCCACGGGATCAAGCGTCCGCACCATTCCGGGCCTCGAGACCGACGGCACAGTCATCGTTGATAGCGATGACATTGTCACGGGGACGCTGCATCCGAAGCGCGTCATCGTCGTTGGCGGCGGCGCCGTTGGCTGCGAGTTCGCCTCGTACTTCCGCGACCTTGGCGCCGAGACCACCATCGTGGAGATGCTGCCCGCGATCGCTCCTCTCGAAGATCGCGACGTATCAAAAGAGCTAGCACGTGCATTCACCAAGCGTGGCATCGCCATTCACGTTGCACATCGCATCACCGAGGGGAGCCTCGTTCGCAGCGCCAATGGCGTCACACTCAGCATTGAGGCCATTGACGGTTCAGGAGCCGCAACGCCACTCAGCGCCGATCTACTCGTTATTGCCGCCGGCCGCGTGCCTAACAGCGCCAACATCGGTCTCGAGAACACCGCAGCCACCGTGGAGCGCGGCTTCATCGCCGTTGATGCTCAGATGCGCACCAAGCAGGAGCACCTCTACGCCGTGGGCGACGTGATCGGTGGCCTGCAGCTGGCGCATGTTGCCGCGCATGAGGGGCTGATCGCGGCCCATGCGATCGCCGGCCAACCAATTCACGCCATGAACTACATGAAGCAGCCACGCGCCACCTACTGCCGCCCTGAAGTCGCGTCGGTCGGCGCCACCACGCAAGAGCTCGAGCGCGACGGCGTCCCGTTTGTTGCTGGCGTGATGCCCTTCGCCGCCATCGCCAAGGCGCACATCGGTGGCGACAGCGACGGCTTCTGCAAGGTGCTCCGACATGCGGAGAGCGGCGCGCTGCTCGGCGTACACATGGTTGGGCCAAAGGTTACGGAGCTGATCGCCGAGGCGAGCTTGGCGCTGGAGCTCGGCGCGACCGCCGACCAGCTTGGTGGCACCACACATCCGCATCCAACGCTCAGCGAAGTGCTCGGCGAGGCGGCGCTCGTCTCGCTCGGCCGTTCGGTGAACTTCTAGTGGCAGGTTCGCCACTCATCGGGCGACAGCTCCCAATGCTTGGCGCCGCGCCGAGCCACACCGAAGAGATTCTTGTTGCATCGAAGCATCCAGGGTGGATTCGCTCCAAGGCGCCAGGCGGCGCACGATATCGGGAACTGCAGTCGCTGATGCGTACGCAGAGCCTGAACACCGTCTGTGAAGAGGCGCACTGCCCAAACATCGGCGAGTGCTGGGAGCAGGGGACTGCGACGGTGATGATCCTTGGCGACACCTGCACGCGCGCCTGCGGCTTCTGCGCCGTGAAGACCGGCCGCCCCGATGGACTTGACCTCGACGAGCCGCGCCGCGTGG
>JBAXWE010000027.1:0-13529 GCA_037128565.1 bacterium | reverse complement strand
CTCGATGTCGACACGGGCATTGACGATGCGATGGCGCTCCTCTATGCGGTCGCATCACCTGATGCTGAGCTGCTCGTTGCAACGTGTGCGCCGGGCAACGCCAGCCTCGAAGCGGTCGTGCGCAACACACGCGGTGTTCTAGATGTTGCGGGCGCATCACACATTGACGTGATCGCCGGTTCTCGTACGCCACTCGTTAAGGCGCTCGTCACCACACCAGAGACACACGGGCCAACTGGCCTCGGTTACGCGGTACTCCCCGAGCCATCGCGCGCGCTCAGCACACCGTCAACTGACGGCACGAATGCCGCCGCTGCACGCATCGTTGCTGAGGTGCGCCGCCACCCTGGCGCTGTGACGATCATCGGCTGCGCGCCTGCGACGAACATTGCCGCCGCCTTCCGCCTTGACCCCGAGCTACCTTCGTTCCTACACGACGTGGTCTTGATGACTGGGGCGGTATCGACGCCAGGGAACACTGGCGCCCGCAGTGAGTGGAACGCCTGGTGCGATCCTGAGGCGCTCGACGAGGTCATTCGCGCCTGTGCTGCCGCGGGCCGACCGGCGCTGATCCTGCCACTCGACGCTACAGAGTCGGCACTCATTCGGCCACCACACTGGGCGGCACTCGTTGCCGCAGCCGGCCGTGCTGGTGCAAAGCGTGGCGATACGACGCTCAACCCGGTGCTACGCCTGATCGACGAGGCGCTGCGCTTCTATGACGAGTTCCACCTGCAGTACGACAAGATCGAGGGGTCGCACATTCACGACGCCTTCACCGTTGCGGTGGCGCTGGACCCATCCCTGGCCACCATCGTCAGCGCGCCGAGTGCGGTTGAAACGCGTGCGGGGATCACCCAGGGCGATCTCCTCGTTGACGTTCGGGGCCGCACCAACACTCCGGCGAACAGCCGCGTCGCCATGCAGGGCGACGGCGAGGCCTTCCTTCAGCGCTTTGCGGAGCGGGTCGGGCGCTTTTCGGCGCGCTGAGCGCCGAGCAGGATCGGAAGCACCATTAAGAGGGCGAGCGGGGCCAGAATGAGGCGGGCATCGGACGCCCCAATCGCATCAATCGCTACGCCACCAATCGCCGATCCAGCGGAGATACCGAACACGACACCGCCGCCGATCAGGGCGAACGCACCACTCCGTGCTGAGCCCCCAGCTCGTTCAGCAATCACGGCATTCGACTGAATGAACATCGGCGCAATGCCGAAGCCCGCAATCGTCGTCGCAATCAGGTACGGCAGGTAGCCAGTAACGAGCGCTGTTGGAATCGTGACCATCCCGAAGAAGATCGCCGCGACGGCGAATCGGCGCTCCGCCGACCAACGCCAATCACTCTTTGAGCCAATAAGGATTGCACCTACGAGGCTTGCCCCCGAATTCAGCCCAAGTGCCAACGCGATGCCGGTCGCTGCACCGATAGCCGTGCAGTAGCCAAGCAGCAGCACCTGGCTCGCGCCGAGGATTGAACCGATCCCTGCAGCGCTCACGATCAGCAGACCATTCTCTCTAATCGCGCCCGCCATACCTGCGGCATCAGGTGCGTGCAGTTTCGGTTCCCACGCGCGCTGCGATAGAACAACCGTGAGCCCAATTAGTGAGAGCAGCGCAGCAACGGCGATTGGGCCCCACACCAACCCCTGCACGATCAGCAGTGATGCAATGGGCGGCCCGATGAGGAAGTTCACCTCGTCATTGACCGACTCGAGTGCCATAGCGCGAAGTCGTAGCGGTGCGCTCTCCACTACCGAAGTCCAACGTGCACGAATGATCGAACCCATGTTCGGCGTTGCCGCACCGAAGAGCGCCGACGCAGCAATGAGTAGGATCGCCTGCGGTGCTGCAAGTGCAACAGCGGTGATTGCAGCTGCGGCGGCAAGCATCACGACACTTGCACGTATCAACGTTGGGCGGTGGCCCTGCTCATCGGCCGAGCGACCGATCAGTGTTGCGCCAACGGCGTTAGCGATCGAGAACGCGCCGGCGGCAGCGCCACCTACTGCGTAGGAGTGCAGTGAGGTACTGCCGATGGCAATCAGCCCGATCGGCACCATGGCGATCGGTGCGCGCGCAACGAGACCGCCCAGTGTTGTAACGACAGCACCCTCATGCGAGAGGACATCGGCGAATGGCAGCGATCGTGCGCCGCGTTTCTCCTTCGCCACCGTTAGTACATGATCGTGCGCGTGAGATGGTGTGGATAGTGCGTCGCGTGATACGTCTTCCAGAGTCGATAGTCGACCTCTGGAATCAGTAGCTGCTTGTCTGCTGGTCGTCGTGCGTTCACCTCATCGGTGAGGAGCGCGGTCGCGTAGATGCTGTGTGCGCGAATCTCAATCTCCTCGAGTGAATCGCGTGGGATCAGCTCCCCACCCATGATGCGCTTCTCGAGAGATGCCTCATATTCAAAGATGCCCATCGTGCGCAGCGCGACCGGCACGATGTAGTCGGCAAACGCTGTGCACATCTCAGGATCTTTCAACACAGTTCGGCCGAGTGGGGCGAGTCCGCGGTGGAGCCCCCAAAGCCCGAGCTGCGAGAGCTTCTGAATCTGGATCTTGTGCCCCTTCCAATCACTGACGTCATCAAAGCGCGGGAACTCGGTGACAAGTCGTTCAAGCAGCCCATCGCCGCCGGCGTACAGCGCTGGCGAACAGGAGGCAACCCAACGGTGCCACTTCCCGTCGTACTTCTCGGTCAGGGTGGTGCCGACCGTGTTGAGTGCCGCAACTCGTTCGTCGAGCATCGGGATCTCAATGTCGCCACGGAAGAGCTCCTCAAGGTCGCGTCGCGTTACTCCAGCGGCCCACTGGCCGGTGAGGATCGGCTGTCCCGCCAGGATCGCCTGATGGAGACAGGCGAACATCGCCTCGCTGTCCGAATAGCGCACCCCGTTATAGGTGACCTCAAACTTCTTGGAGGTGGCGAAGTCGGTGAAGGCGAAGTTCAGGATGGTGATGAGCATCGTGAGGTCGATGTTCTTGTCGGGGTCGGGGCCAATGTCGAAGGGCCCCTTCGCCGCTGGGGCGGTGGAGCGGAAGTCGGGGAACTCCTCGGCGGCCATCCACGTGGCCACCCGCCGGACCTCCCCCTCGTTCGTTGTAACAAACCCAGAACCCTCGATGACCGGGGTCAGGGAGCTTAAAATCGGGTTCGACCACCACTTCCCACGCATGGATGCCTCCTCTACTGGGCCGAGTGGCCCGTGATCCCGTAGGGGGAGACCATACCCCGAAGCCCCCTCTCACCCACCCACACGGTTGGTGCGCCTGACGCATCAGGGGCTTGACAGAAGGTTAAGGGAGCATAACCTGCCATGAACGGCGGGTTGCCGTTTGGTTGTAAAGCCAAGGGTGGCGTTGTCACCCGAGGCGAAACAGGCCGGTGCTCAGGCTGGGGACCGGCGAAAGGGAGGAACAGAGATGTCAGGAGCAGCAGCGGCACGCGCCGCCCAGCGAATCCCGCTCTCGTATGTTGCGGTCCTTGTGCCAGTAATGGCGGCCCTCAACATCGTTGGCGGATTCATTATCAAGCTCGTAAACGTACCGATCTTCCTCGACATGATCGGGACCATGGTCGTGAGCGTCGCGCTCGGACCTTGGTGGGGCGCTCTTACCGGAATCATCACGAACACCGCTGGCTCGTTGGTCAACGGCCCAGTCGGGATTCCGTTCGCGCTCTGCAACGTAGTCGGTGCCCTCGTCTGGGGTTACGGTATCCGTAACTTCGGCCTCGGCAAGACGCTCCCAGGCTTGATCGCCGTCGGAGTCATCTGCGGTATTGCCGTTCAGGCAATGGCTGCGCCGATCATTACCTTCGTCTTCGGTGGTGCCACCGGGCACTCCTCGGACGCGCTCGTGGCGGCGATCGCCTCAGGCGGCACCGGTGTGCTTGCAGCCTCGTTCCTCGGCGGCCTTCCAGGCTCGTTCGCGGATAAGTTGATTGCAACGTTCATCGGCCTTGCCATTCTTCGCGCGCTTCCATCCGGCCTCACAGCTGGCGTGTCGCTCCCGAAGACTGACCAGAGCGGTGCGCTCAAGATGGTGCTCATCGGTCTTGCCGTTGGTATTGCCTGCCTGCTGTTCGTATACAGCCAGATCAAGCCAGCGTAAGGAGGAGAGAACATGGCAAAGAATACTGGAGCAACGGTCGGGCCTCGTGAGGCTGCTGCCGTCGGCGTCATTGCAATGGGTATCTTCGTGATCGCATTGCCATTCGCCGTGATTAACATTAAGACCGATGGCGGCGATGCTGCATTCGTCACCCTTGCGGCGATGAATATTCTCGCCGGCCTGTTTACGCTCGGCGCGGGCGTAGCGGTCATTCGCGCAAAGGACTGAACAGAGTAATCGTCGTGCTGACGAGCACGATTGCCGCCCGGTCGCACCGCATAGTGCGATCGGGCGGTTCGCTTCACTCCGCATCCCGTAGGATCAGCGAAGAGTCGTAGGAGGTCACATTGGCTGGAGAGATCGCCGTAAAGATTGAGAACCTGAGCTTCACCTACTCCGGTGGTGAGAAGCCAGCACTCAACAAGATCAACCTCGAAATTAAGCGCGGCGAATACCTCGGCATCATGGGACTGAACGGCGCCGGTAAGACCACCCTCGGCCTCTCGATCAATGGCATCGTTCCGCAGTCAACGATGGGCTTCTACGAAGGGAGCGTCACCGTCGAAGGGCTCGACACTGCCACCACCCCCGTACGCGAGATGGCGCGCACCGTTGGCATCGTGTTCGACAATCCTGAATTTCAGATGAGCCAGGTGAGCGCCGCCGAAGAGGTCGCCCTCGGCCTGGAGAACCTCGGCGTTCCAAATGAAGAGATGCCACCGCGCGTTGGTGCGGCACTCGGCACCGTTGGGCTCGCCGGATTTGAAGAGCGCTCACCGATGGGCCTCTCGGGTGGCCAGCAGCAGCGGCTCGCAATCGCCTCGGTGCTCGCGATGCAACCCAAGATTCTCTTCATGGATGAGCCGACCTCCAACCTTGACCCGATCGGTAAGGAAGAGGTCTTTGAGCTGGCCCGCAAGTTGAATCGCGAAGAGGGGATGACGGTGATCGTCGCCGAACATGAGGCCGAAGTGCTCGCTGCCTACGCCGATCGCATTGTGGTGCTCCACCAAGGAGAGATCGTGATGGTCGGCACGCCGAGCGAGGTCTTCTCGCGCGGCGCGGAACTCGCCAAGCTCGGCCTACGAGTGCCACAGGCGACGGAACTTGCGATCTCCCTCTCCGCTGCCGGGGCGAAGGACCTCCCCGTGACCACCGATCAAGCAATTACCTGGTTGGAGGCACGATCATGAGCACGCCACTGATTAAGGTCACGGACGCCCGCTATGTGTATGCAAACGGCGCGGTGCTTGCGCTCGATGGCGTCAGCCTTGAGGTTCCAGAGGGGCAGTCGGTCGGCATCGTCGGCCAGAACGGCTCCGGGAAGACCACGCTCACCAAGTTGCTGAACGGCCTGCTGAAGCCGACCTCGGGGAGCATCGTGGTCGACGGCAAGGACACCGCGAAGAACTCGGTGCAGCAGATGTCGTCGACAGTCGGCTACGTCTTCCAGAACCCGAACCACCAGCTCTTCGCCCCGTCGGTTACCGCCGAGTTGGCCTTCGGGCCAACGAACCTGAAGCTGCCACCTGAAGAGATCACCGAGCGGATCGCACACGCGCTGGAGTTCTTCGACATCAAGCAGTACGCCGACATGCACCCATACCGACTGAGCTTCCCGCTGCGCAAGCTGGTGGGGATCGCCTCGGTCTTCACGATGGGCCCGAAGGTCTTCGTGCTCGATGAGCCGACCACCGGCCAGGATCACCAGACCACCAAGGTGATCAACCAGTTGATTCATCGGCTGCAAGACCGTGGCTCAACGGTGATCTGCGTCTCACACGACATGCCACTCCTTGCAGATGTGAGCGAACGAATGATCGTGATGTGGAACGCCAAGATCATTGCCGACGGCGGCGCACGCGAGGTCTTCGGTAACACCGAGGTGATGGAGCGAACACATATTGCGCCACCACAGGTCACGCAGATCTCACTGCGCATGAAGAGTCGTAAGGGCAAACCAGCGTCGCTGAGCGTTGCCGAACTCTCCGCCGAGCTCGGTGGCAAGAAGAAGGGAGCTGCCTGATGTACGGACCGAGCGTTTCAGTCACCCATGTTCGCGGCACCTCATGGATGCACCGCCTCGACCCAGTCGCAAAGTTCGCCTGGCTACTTCCAGCGGGCATCTTCTGCTTCACCACGTATACGCCACTCCCACTCCTTGCGGTCTTCCTCTTCTCGATCGGGATTGCACTCACCTCAAAGATCATCAAGCCCCTCGCAAAGATTCTCTTGATCTTCACGCCAATTACGGCGTCAATCATCGTGATTCAATCGCTGGCCCCTGCGATCTGTGGCAACCACTGCGGAACGCCGCTCGCAGTCGGGCCATTCCACATCTACACCGAAGGACTCTCACATGCGATCTCACTGATGCTGCGTGTCGCCTCGTTCCAAACGATGGCGTTCGCACTGATCCTTACGACGCATCCATCTGATCTCTTCGCGTCGCTCGCGCGCATGCGCGTGCCGTATCTCATTAACTTCATGATCTCTATGACGCTACAACTCGTGCCAGTGCTCCAGCGCGAAGTGCAGCTCGTTTTGGCGGCGCAGCGATCGCGCGGCATGAAGGGGACCGGCTTCGGCTCGATCGTCCCATCGTTCGTGCCAGTGGCCGCAGGTGCCGTTGAGCGCGTCCAGCAGCTGGCAATCAGCCTTGAATCGCGCGCCTTCGGCTCGAAAGGTGTGAAGACCTCCTACCGTCGCGTGCCGAGCGGGCCGTTCGACCTATTCGTCGGTGTACTCGGCATTACTACGATGACGGCGCTGACTATCTACGGGCTTGCGAACTGGGGGCAGAGCGCCTCGACGCCGCTGCAGTTTGATCCGCTTGTCGCGACGGCGATGTTCCTCTTTGGGATCATCGTCTTTGTTGGCGTAATCTTGATCGCCATTCGCGCGCTGATCACCTCGTAGGCCTGTATGGCCATCTTCGAGCCCGACGGCACCGTTCACCATCTCGGTCTCAAGAAGGGTGACGTCGGGCGTTACGTGCTGCTGCCGGGTGATCCGGGACGCGTTGAGGTAATCGCCCGGCGATTTGATAATCCGCGATTCGTCGCACAGAAGCGCGAGTACACCACGTGGGTCGGAGAGCTTGATGGCGTGCCCGTCGCCTGCACCTCGACGGGGATCGGTTGTCCATCAACGGCGATCGCTGCCGAAGAGCTGCACGCAATCGGTGCTGACACCTTTATTCGCGTCGGCACATCTGGCGGTATGCAGCCAGGAATGCAGACCGGTGACCTGGCCGTGATCAGTGGCGCAATTCGCGACGAGGGGACGAGCAGTCACTACCTGCCGATGGAGTTCCCCGCCGTCGCCGACCTCGACGTGGTGCTGGCGATGCGTGATGCGGCGCGCGAGCGCAACGTGCGTCACCGCGTCGGCGTGGCACAGTCGAAAGATTCGTTCTACGGCGAAGTAGAGCCAGAGCGCATGCCGATCTCTGCAGACCTCGCCCGCCGTTGGAAGGCCTGGATCGGTGGCGGCGCGATCAGTTCTGAGATGGAGTCGGCCACCCTCTTTATCGTGGCGGCGACACTGCGCGCACGCGCCGGCGGCATTATGGTCTGCGTGGGGAGCCCCTCGATGACCCACGAGGAGTCACAGGCATCGATGAAGAACTTCTCGATTGACCCGGTGATTGACACCGCCGTCCACGGTCTGCGCTTACTCATCGCCCGAGATCGCGCCGCCGGGGCGTAACCGCGTGGCGGACTCAGGGCTCCTCTTCGACCCAACCGACGCAGCCACCGCACTGGATCCCTTCCCCGCCTATGCCCGACTGCGAGAGCACGGCCCCGTCTGGCATTCGCCGCAGAGCGGGATCCACTTCATCACCCGACACGCGGACGTGCACGCTGCCTGGCGCGACAAGCGCCTCGGCTCCGACTTCTCGCAGCGCTATACCCCCGAGGAGTTCATCCGCGATCCGGCCGACCTGCAGCCGTGGCGCGACGACCGCTACGCTGACTTCAAGGCCTTCGAGCGCTGGGACATGATCGCCCTCGAGCCGCCCGACCACACCAAACTGCGCCGCCTCGTCACCACCGCCTTCACGCCGCGCTCTATTGAGGCGCAGCGCGGACCAGCGAGCCGCCTCATTGGCGAGCGTATTGCCGCGGCACGTGAGCGGGGCAGCCTCGACCTGGTGCAGGACCTGGCAGAACCGCTCTCGCTCACGATCATTTGCGAGCTGATCGGCGTTCCTGAACCTGACCGCATGCGCATCCTGGCCCTCTCCCACGATGTGGTCTCGATGTATGAGCCGGCGCCGTCTGACGCGGTAAAGGATCGTGCCAACCTGGCTGTACGCGAGTTTGCCGCCTACACCGCAGATCTGATTCGTGCCCGCCGCCGCCAGCCAGCTGACGATTTGCTCACGGGCCTGATCGACGCCACCGTTGACGGCGAACACCTAAGCGATGAGCAGGTGATCTCCACGGTGATGGTGCTCCTGATGGCAGGTCACGAAGCGTCGGTGAACGCAGCCTCTAACGGCGTGGCGGCGTTTGCCGCGCATCCTGGCGAGTGGCAACTGCTGCGTGCCGGAACGGTGCCGATGAAGAGCGCGATCGAAGAGATCCTTCGCTGGGATCCGCCGCTGCAGTTCTTTCAGCGCTGGGTGCTTGACGACGGGTTCGAGGTTCGTGGCGTGCAGATCCCACGCGGCTCAAAGGTGGGCCTGATGATCGGCTCCTCAAATCGTGATCCCGAGAAGTACGAGAGCCCCGACAACTTCCGCATTGCGCGCGGCGAAACCTCACACCTTTCGTTCGGTGGCGGCATTCACTTCTGCATCGGCGCGCCGCTTGCCCGCCTAGAACTAGAGCTTCTCTTCGGCGCGTTGGCGGAGGCGCTCCCCGAAATCACGCTGCTCCCAGGTGCCGTTCGCCGACCCGGCTTCCAGTTCCGTGGGTATGTGCACCTGCCGATCGCCGCCCCCAGCGCCTCACGCTAACCCCGCTATCCTGAGCGCATGACCACCCCACGACGCCACGCCATCACCCTGATCCCTGGCGATGGGGTTGGCCCTGAGGTCGCCCTCGCCACGAAGCGCGTCCTTGATGCCGCCGCCGCAACTGCGGGCGTCACCTTCGATTGGGAGGAGGGCGAGGCGGGCGCCGAGGTCTTTAAGAAGGGCGACACCTCCGGTGTGCCACAGGCAACCCGCGACAGTATTGAGCGCACCCGCGTCGCTCTAAAGGGGCCGCTCGAGACGCCAGTCGGCTTCGGTGAGAAGAGCGCCAACGTCACGCTGCGCAAACTCTTTGAGACGTACGCCAACGTGCGACCTGCGCGTGAACTACCCGGTGTGCCAACGCGCTACAAGGGCGAAGGGATCAACATGGTCATCGTGCGCGAGAACGTTGAAGACCTCTACGCCGGCATTGAGCACCTGCAGACCCACGATGTTGCACAAGCGGTCAAGCTGATCAGCCGCACGGGATCCGAGAAGATCATTCGCTTCGCGTACGAGCTCGCACTGCGCGAAGGTCGCCACAAGGTCACCACCGCGAGCAAGGCGAACATTCTGAAGTTCACCGAGGGACTCTTCAAGCAGATCGGCGAGGATCTGAGCAAAGAGTATCCGTCGCTTGAAGCGAACCATCTGATCATTGACAACGTTGCGCACCAGATGGTGAAAGACCCAGCGCAGTTTGATGTGGTGGTGGCGACCAACTTGCACGGTGACATCATTAGCGATCTGGCATCAGGCCTTGTTGGCGGCCTCGGATTTGCGTCGAGCGCCAACTACGGCGACGGGGTGGCGATCTTTGAGGCGGTGCACGGATCCGCACCGAAGTACGCCGGCAAGAACGTGATCAACCCAACCGCACTCATTCTTTCGTCGACGATGATGCTGCGCCACTTGGGCGAGACGGATCTCGCCGATGTTGTGGAAGACGCGGTACTTGCAACGCTTGAAGCGGGTAAGGCGCTCCCGCAAGATGTTGTTCGACAGCAAGGTGGCGATGTTGAGGCGGCGACAAGCACCAGCGGTTTCGCTGATGCAGTAATTGAGAGCCTCGGATCGCGCCCAACGTCAGTGCCCGCCGCTGCGAGCCACCCACGACCGGTTGATGTGAAGCCACACGCGCGATGGACGAGCGGTGAGGCACGTGAGCGCGAAGTGGGCAAAGCGCGAGTCGTTGGCCTCGATCTCTTCTTGCAGTCCCTCATGTCGCCGGCTGAGCTCGGTGCCAAACTCTCCGCCCTTGCCGGGCAGGAGCTCACCCTCAAGATGATCGAGAGCAAGGGGACGGTGGTGTGGCCAAACGCCGCCCCTGCGTTTGATCCAACCGGCCTCTTCCGCGCGCGCTTCTTGGCACGTGCCGATGGCTCCGACCTACCCGACGAGACGCTCCTCGCCCTCGCCGCTCGCGTGGCGGGCGTGGCACCGTGGGTGCACCTTGAGAAGCTCCGCGTGTGGGGCAGCGAAGAGGGATTCACCCGCGCCCAGGGCGAATAGCGCCACACCGTGAGCAACCCGAGTCAAACCATTAAAGGGGGACGTATGCAGCTGATCGCCTTGGGCTTCTTCATCTTTGCCGCGGGCATTGGCTCTTCTGTTCAGTCGATCGTGAACTCCGAACTTGGTCGCCGCACCGACCCGGTGAGCGCCGCGGTGGTCTCGTTCATTGGCGGCCTTGCCGTGCTCCTGATCGTGGCACTGCTCAGCGGCAGGCTGCAGTTAGTTGAAGCGACGAAGGTGCCACCACTTCTGCTCACGGGCGGCCTATTTGGTGCGTTGATCGTGACGGGATTCGCCACGACCGTCCCTATCCTCGGGGTCACTGAGGCAACACTCATCTACATCCTCGGCTCCCTCGGCGCCGCCCTGGCAATTGATGGGTTCGGTCTCCTTGGAGCAGCAGCAATTCCTGTGACCGGTTCGCGCATCCTCGGTATCGGGCTCGCCGTTGTCGGATTCCTGCTCGCCCGACGATGAGCGACGAGCGCCAACGTATCGTTCGACCAGATCAAATCGAGGGGGCGGAGGCGTTGCCACACGCGCTTCCTGGCGCGCAAGAGGAGGCACCCGACGCAGGGGAGTTGCTGCGCGGCGTGTTGGTTGACGAACGCTACGAGCCAGGGATGATCAAACTTGATCGTCAGCCGGTGCCGATTGCTGATGACGGTCTCCCTGCGTATGTTCCAGAGTTAGACCCAACACCACTGCGCGGCGGCTACATCTACCTCAGTGTTGTTGCACTGATCTGCGGAACCATTGTGATTAGTGCGCTGAACCTTGGCGCGAAGTGGAGCGACGGGATCGTCAAGGTGCCTCTTCTTATTGGTTCGATCCCGCTCTTCGTCACCATGAGTGAGGCGGCGTTGCGCATCGCGCGCTCGGTTGGCGCATGGTGGCCGGTGAGCCGCGGGCGCGCACTCTTTCGCGCTGCGTGGGTGCTGATGATTGCCACCTTGGCGCTGACTGTGCTCGCCGCGATCTGGGTGGCGCTTAACGCCTAGCGCCGGCGCGGCGCGCTTAGCTGGCGAGGCCAGCGATCAGGTGATCAATCGAACTTCGCAGGAACTCTTCCACGCGCTGCCCCGCCATCACGGCGAGCATTGGATCCAGCTCGGTTGAGGTTCGCCACGACGCGTTGCTGCTCGTTGGGCTCACCTCGGTGAGGTCAATGAGGGCGACGACAGTGGCGTGCCCACCAATGTCGGGGCGCACCTTTAGTCGCAGGTGCAGTCGGGTGACGCCGCCATCAAGCACCTCAACGGTGCGGCGAACCGAAATCGCAGCCTCAATTGGAATGCCTGCAACCTGCGTCGCGAGGCGGCCCTCAATGTGCTCGGCGTCAATGCGGTGCAGGCCATCGCATCCGGGGATCAGTTTTGCAATGAGCTCTGGGCTGTCGCTCGCGGCAACGAGCTGCGCGACGGACTTATTGAGAAGACCCTGACCAACGATCTCACTCATCGGCGGCTCAGTAGAGCGCCACAACGTCGGGTGGAAGTTCAAGATCAAAGGCGCTGGCAGGAATTGATGCATCAACCTCAAACGCGGTGCAGAGCGCCCTGCGCACGAGATGCGCACCGCGGAACTCTTCGACGCCAAGCAAGATGCCAGTGAGTCGATCAAAGGTAACGCGGAAGCGGAAGTCGGCGCGATCCCCATCGAGCGCAACGGCGCGTGGCGCCGCCGCTTCCACGGTGAGTGCAACGCGTCCAGCAACGTTGGTCTCATGCACGGCGCCGAGCACCGCACCAGCGAGCACGCTGACGCAGAAGGAGCCTGGTCGTACGAAGCTGGTTACCCATCCCTTGCCAGGGAGCGGGCCCATGTCGGTCGGCACGCGCGAGTTCTGTGGTAGACCGCTGTCGTCGAGGCCGGTTGGCGCGGCGCGGTGTGGTCGGCGCGTTGTGGTGTTGGTTACCGCGCTGTAGCCGCGCACGTCGGTGCCATCGGTGAGCCAGACGTCGTAGCCACCCTGCGGATGCACCGTGGTGACGCGGGCGTGAGGGCGGTCAATCAGAAGTTCGACCGATCCAAGGCTCTCGCCTGCGGCCGTGACGGTGCGCTCCTCGATGCGCAGGCGCAGGGTGCGGAAGCGGCGCTCGGCACCAGCGGCGAAGTCGAAGAGGTCGGCCGCCGCAGGGAGCCCAGGGGTGAGACTGGTCGCGATGGGGGGGAGGGCGGTGGCGATTGGTACGAGGGTCTCGCTCATGGCTCCATCCTAGCCGAGGGGCGGGCGTAGACTGAGCGCATGAGCAGTAGCGCACCACTCTCCCAGAGCAGCACCCCAGGCCGCCCCCTGAAGGAGGCCTGGATCGTCGAAGCACTGCGCACCCCCTTTGGTCGCTACGGCGGCGCGCTTGCCAGTGTTCGCCCCGACGACCTTGCCGCCACCGTGCTCGAAGCGATCGTTGCCCGCAGCGGCATCAACGCCGCCGTCATCGACGATGTGATCTTGGGCTGCGCCAATCAGGCGGGTGAAGACAATCGCAATGTGGCGCGCATGGCGCTCCTTGTTGCCGGCTACCCCGTTGAGGTGCCAGGGCAAACGGTGAATCGACTCTGCGGCTCTGGCTTGCAGGCGCTCGCCGCCGCAGCGAATGCCATCGCCGTAGGTGATGCCGAGGTGGTCGTCGCGGGTGGCGTAGAGAGCATGAGCCGCGCGCCACTCGTTACGCTGAAGCCAGAGAGCGGCCTGGAGCGCGGCAATCGCGAGCTTGTTGACACCACCATCGGCTGGCGCTTCGTGAATCCGCGACTCCACGCGAAGTATCCAACGATCTCGCTCGGCGAAACTGCGGAGCGCGTTGCTGATCAGTGGCACGTCAGCCGCGAGGCGCAGGACGAACTCGCACTTGCATCGCAGCAGCGTGCCGCCGCAGCCGCCGCCAGCGGCATCTTTGCCGAAGAGATCGTGCCCGTCTCTATTCCAC
>JBAXWE010000026.1:0-13943 GCA_037128565.1 bacterium | reverse complement strand
GTGGCGTGCAGAACCATCTGCTGCAGGGCATCCCGTCGCTGCGGCACCACTAGCAGGCGGACCGCCTCTCGGCGGGCGGCAAAGGCCTCCTCTACTGGCCGACGTCCTGCAATAACCTCGTGCTCCGGGCCGACCATGCCCGCAACCTGGAGGGAGATGGCGCGTCGCGATGCCCACTGCTTGGCACCACCTGCGCTGAAGGTTGGGCGCGCCATCCCGGGGCGTGGCCCTACTGGTCCTCCGGGGCGGAAGCTGCCGGGTCGCAGTGGTCGCGGTCGCTGATCGTCACTCATTCCTGCGGCCCAGCCAGTCGCCAACGCTGCCCATCGCGACCGTCATCAATCAGCACGCCGAGCTTTGCCAACTCGTCGCGAGTGCATCGGAGCGCGCCCAATCCTTGGCGGCACGGGCTGCGATGCGCTCCGCGAGCAGTGCCTCGGCACCCGCTGGAAGTACCGCACGGTCTGGCAGCACTGCAAGCACGGCGTTGAACTTCTCCAGAACGGCGATGAGGGCCTGCGCACCTACACCGCTGCAGTTGGCGTCAAGGATGCGATTCCCGTCGCGCACTAGGTCGAAGAGCGCTGCGAGGGCTTCGGGGACGGCCAGGTCATCATCCATCGCTGCGGCGAATCGGCTCCAACTTGCCTCGGCAAGTGTCGATGCACGCTGATCGGCGTCCGCATCTCCGGTTGTGATCACGCTACGTGCGCTCAGTGCGGCGACGAAGGCATCAATGCGCGCGATTGCCGATGCAGCTGCGGCGAGCGAATCATCGTTGTAGTTCAGATTCGTACGGTAGTGCGCGGAGATCAGGGCGAGGCGCAGGGCGCGAGGCTCCGCGCCGCCAGCGAGCAAGTCGCTCACGCGCGAGATGTTGCCGAGTGACTTTGACATCTTGTCGCCAGAGACGTGCAGATGGGCGCAGTGCATCCAAGTTCCCACAAACGGCTTCCCCGTCGCCGCCTCAGATTGTGCGATCTCGTCTTCGTGATGCGGGAAGACAAGGTCAATCCCACCAGTGTGCACGTCAAATGACTCGCCGAGGTAGCGCATGCTCATCGCTGAGCACTCAAGGTGCCATCCCGGTCGCCCAGGGCCGAGCGGTCCATCCCACGAGGGCTCGCCAGGCTTCGCCGCCTTCCACAGGACAAAGTCGCGCACGTCATCCTTGCTGTACTCGTCGGCCTCAACGCGCTCACCCACGCGCATTGCGTCGGGATCGAGGCGAGCGAGGCGCCCGTATGCTGGCCACGAAGAAATCTTGAAGAAGATCGAGCCGTCTTCGGTGCGATAGGCGTGTCCGCGGTCAAGGAGCAGCTGCACCAAGGCGATCTGCTCAGGGATGTGCTCCGTCGCGCGAGGCATCTCGTCTGGGGTGGTCATGCGCAGCGCCGTCATGTCAGCACGGAAGACCGCCTCCCAACGATCGGTAAGTGCACGAATCTCCACGCCCTCTGACGCTGCGGCGCGGATAATCTTGTCGTCAATGTCGGTGAGATTTACGACCCACTTCACCGTACGGCCGCTCGCCCGCAGCCAGCGCACCAGCGTATCGGCGAAGAGGAAGCTGCGGAAGTTGCCGATATGAGCGGGCCCATAGATCGTCGGACCGCAGGAGTAGACGCCGACCTGTGTTGGGTCGAGGGGCGTGAAGGGTCGGGTCTCCCCACTCATCGTGTCGCGGAATTGCAGGCTCACTCCGAGGTACCCCTTCGCTGCGCTACAAGGATGGCGGCACAGCGAATTGCCTTGCCGGCACCCTCGTCGCCAACCAGATTACCGCTCGACGCCTTGGCGCTGACCCGATCGACGGGAATGCCAAGGAGGTGCGCCACATTCGCGCCGATCTCGCCGAGATGCAGCGCAAGCTTTGGAGCGCTGGCGGTAATCAATAGATCGACCCAGAGCGGCTGCACGCCGACGGCCGCGGCACGCTGCACGCTCTCAGCAAGAAGCGCTCCGCTGGCGATCCCCTTCGGCGTCGCCGCTGTTGCAGGGAAGAGCCGTCCCAGGTCGCCAAGCCCTGCAGCGCCAATCAAGGCGTCCGCCACAGCGTGGAGCACGACATCGCCATCGGAGTGCCCGATCAGCGCAGGACTCTCTGGGAAGGGGCGGCCGCCAAGATACAGCGTGCCACTCTCGCCCACCGGATGGGCATCATCCCCCCAGCCAACGCGGATGCGGCTCCCAGGAAGCGAGGCAAGAATTTCACTAAAGGAGACGGTCGGGTCTGATGGTCGCAACATTGCTCCAACGGAGAGCAGGTCGTCGGGCTCCGTCAGCTTGCGCAGTCGGGTCGAGCCTTGCACCAGCTCGACGGCAACACCGATCGATTCCAGAACGCTCGTGTCGTCGGTCGCCGCAGGGGCGCTCGCAAGCGCGGAGGCGAAAGCGGGAACATGTTGAGCGGCAATCCCTTGAGGCGTTTGTGCCGAGACCACGCCCGCGCGGTCAACGCTCCCAGAACTGTGTGCCGTTGACGTGCCCGAATCTTTTGGCGCGACGCGCTTCAGCGTGTCGGCGATCGGCATTACCGGCGCTGCGGCGCCGCGTGCAAACGCGGCAGCCACCACGCGGAGCGTAACGTCAGCATCAACACCTGGGCGCGCCGCATCGTGAATCAGCAGAACGTCGCTCGCCTCACCTGGGGCACGCTCGAGCGCACTCAGGCCAGCAGCCACCGAAGCTGATCGCGTTTCGCCTCCGGGAACTACCGCAACAACGGCGCTGGGAATCCACGGGAGTGCGGCGTAAGTTGCGACGCGATCTTGTGCGGTGACAACAACGATGCGACGAAGGCCAGGTGTTGCCGCAAGAGACTCAAGTGACCAGCGCAGCGCGGGCATACCTGCAATGGGGATCAGCGCCTTGTCGACGCCGCCCATGCGCAGACCGGAGCCCGCCGCAACGACGATGACGTCAAACGTTGGGGCGCTACTCACCGAGCGCCTCGGTGATCGCTTCGCGCAAGGTGCGGACGGCTACCACGTTCATCCCTTCGGGCATCGGCTCGCTCGCAGCGCCACGCCGCGGAGCAGGCACGATCGCGGAAGTGAAACCGTGGCGCGCCGCTTCACGGAGCCGACGCGCCAGGCCTGCGACCGGGCGCAGCTCACCAAGGAGGCCCACTTCGCCGACGGCAACAAGGGTTCGTGCAATCGGCCGGTCACTTTGGGATGAGGCGAGGGCTAGTGCGAGTGGCAGATCAAGTGCCGGCTCATCTAGGTCAATCCCACCCACGAGGTTTGCGTAAATATCCCGGTCCCCGACCGCAATGCCGGCGCGACGTGCGAGTACCGCAGACAAGAGGGAGAGGCGCGCGGTGTCGAGCCCGCGACCGGTGCGGCGCGGTGTGCCGTATGCAGTGCCAGCAACAAGCGCCTGCACCTCAACCAGCATGGGGCGGCTTCCCTCCAGGAGTGGGGCGACAACGGCCCCCGGTGCGCGCTCATCACGATCATCAATAAAGGCGCGCCCTGGATCTTCGATTCCGGCGAGGCCCTTCTCACCCATCTCAAGCAGCCCAAGCTCATCGGTAGAGCCGAAGCGATTCTTTGCCGCACGCAGCGTGCGCAGGGTGCCGTGGCGGTCGCCATCGAGCATGATCACCGCATCAACGAGATGTTCGAGCGTCTTCGGTCCAGCGATGCTCCCCTCTTTGGTGACGTGGCCGACAAGGATGACGGCGGCCCCGGTCGCCCGTGCAACGCTGGCGAGTATCTCCGCGCTGCCGCGTACCTGCCCAACACTTCCTGCTGGCCCTTCGAGTTCAGCGAGGGTTGCTGTTTGAATGGAGTCGACGATCAGGAGTGTCGGGCGGTCACGATGCGCCGCCTCGGCAATAGCGCCCACTTCGCTCTCAGCAAGAATCTCTACGGTGTCGGCTGCAACGGTCGCCATGAGGCCGAGCCGCTCAGCGCGATCGGCAATCTGCGCCCCTGACTCTTCGCCCGAGGCATAGAGGACGCGCCCGCCAGCGAGCGTGATTCCCGCGGCGGCTTGCAGCAACAGCGTGCTCTTGCCGATCCCCGGTTCGCCGCCGAGCAAGATGATTGAGCCAGGCACGGCGCCACCACCGAGCACGCGATCAAGCTCGGGAACGCCGAGTGGCAGGCGCGGTGCGCGGTCAGCGCTGGCCGCTCGCAGCGGCTGTGGTTGCGCCCGCGCGACAGCAGTGCGTCCACCGGCAGCGCGAACGCGCGCGGAGGGTCGATCTCGCACGGTCTCCACGAGAGAGTTCCAGGAGCCGCAACTTCGGCAGGGATTCTCGAGGGCTGGCGCCTCAAAGGCGCAAGTTTGACAGAGCCAGACACTCTTACTCTTCGCCATTCGGCGAACGCGCTAGTCGACTGCGCCGACCGGCTCAGCCGGCACAGCGGCGGGCGAAGCTACCCCCTCTTCGCGGATCATGATCGTGATCGCACCATCGATGAGATCAACCACGTACGAGGCGCCGATCGGATCCTCTCCCTTGAGAAGCCGCTCGGCAAGTGGATCTTCAATGAGCGACTGAATCGTGCGGCGCAACGGACGGGCACCATACGAGACGTCGTACCCAACCTTGATGAGGTGATCCTTCGCCGCGTCGGTAATGACCAGGTCGTGACCCTGCGTTCGGAGTTGCGCAACGACACGCTTGACGAGCAGGTCAACGATGCGCCGCATCTCCTCTTGGTTCAACGGTCGGAAAACGATGCGCGAATCTACGCGGTTGAGGAATTCTGGGCGGAACGCCTTCTTCAGCTCCTCATCAACCTTCTCGCTGATCAAGGTGTACTCGTCGGCGGCACGGGCCGCCTCGCCCTCGCCGCGTGCGCGGAAGCCGAGCGACGATGGGGTCTGGATCTGTCGCGCCCCGAGGTTTGACGTCATGATCAGAATCACGTTGCGGAAGTCCACTCGGCGCCCCTTCGCATCGGTGAGCTGACCATCTTCGAGAATCTGCAGCAAAATGTTGAAGACTTCGCTGTGTGCCTTCTCGATCTCATCAAGAAGCACGACGGAATAGGGGCGCCGTCGAATTGCCTCGGTAAGCTGCCCCCCATCGTCAAAGCCCACGTAACCTGGAGGGGCGCCAACCAGGCGGCTGGTGTTGTGTCGCTCCATGAACTCACTCATATCGATCTTGACGAGCGCGTCTTCAGTACCAAACATGAATTCGGCGAGCGCCTTCGCAAGTTCGGTCTTACCAACACCAGTCGGCCCCAAGAAGAGGAAACTGCCGATTGGGCGCTTCGGATCCTTGAGGCCGGCGCGTGCACGTCGAACCGCGCGGCTCAGCGTTGTGATCGCCTGCTCCTGCCCAACGACGCGAGCGCTCAACGTCTCCTCCATCTTGAGGAGGCGTGCAGTTTCGGCTTCGGCCAAGCGCATAACAGGGATGCCAGTCCACATGGAGACAACGGCGGCGACCTCCTCCTCGGTCACCACTGGGCGCGTATCTTCGCGCGACTCAGGCGCGGCCGGGGCGGCAATCGCAAGGGGGGCATCTGGCGTGATTACAGGTGCGGCGGCAGGTGCGGCCGATCCTGGGGCTGGTGGAAGATTCAGGCTTAGGCGCCAGGCGCGATCGAGCTCTTCAATGCGGCTCTTCAGTCCTTCGCCCTGGTTTCGCAGCGCGAGGGCACGATCAAAGGCACCGGCGGCCTCCGCGTCGCGCTGATCACGCTCAACGGCGTCGGCCTCGCGACGAGCCGAGCGCAAATCTGCAGGTGGCGAAGAATGTCGCAACATCACGCGACTCGAGGCTTCATCAATCACATCAATCGCCTTGTCTGGCAACTGTCGATCGCTGATGTAGCGAACGGAGAGCTCGACTGCTGAGGCGAGTGCTTCGTCAGAGATGCGAACCTTATGGTGCGCCTCGTAGCGTGGGCGCAACCCCTTTAGGATCTCGATCGTCTCATCAGCGGAAGGTTCGGCCACCAACACCTGTGCGAAGCGTCGCTCAAGCGCCGGATCTTTCTCGATGTGCTTGCGATACTCGTCAAGAGTGGTCGCACCGATGCATTGGATCTCGCCGCGGGCGAGTGGTGGCTTCAAAATGTTTGCCGCATCAATCGCGCCTTCGGCGGCGCCAGCGCCAACCAACGTGTGCAGCTCGTCAACAAAGAGGATCGCGTCGCGCGAGGCGCGCAGCTCTTCGAGAACCTTCTTCAGTCGCTCCTCAAACTCGCCGCGGTACTTTGTGCCGGCAACGAGCGAGCCCATATCAAGAGTGACAACGCGCTTGTCGAGCAGCGGCGCAGGAACATCGCCCTTGACGATGCGCTGAGCGAGCCCCTCGGCGATCGCCGTCTTGCCGACGCCCGGCTCGCCGATGAGTGCTGGGTTGTTCTTGGTGCGGCGCGCCAGCACCTGAATCACGCGCTCGATCTCGCGCTCACGACCAATCACGGGGTCGAGGCGACCGGCGCGGGCGGCTTCAGTGAGGTCAATGCCGAGGGCGTCAAGGGTTGGGGTCTTCGAGCCGCTGCGGCGCTCGGTTGGCTGAGCCGTGGGTGTTGATGACTGGCTGAGGACGCGCACCACCTCGTGGCGTACCTTCTCAAGGCTCACTCCGAGCGACTCCAGCACGCCGGAGGCGATCCCGCCCTCTTCGCGCACGAGGCCGAGGAGGAGGTGCTCGGTGCCGATGTAGTTGTGACCCAAGCGTCGCGCCTCATCAATGGCGAGCTCGATCACCTTCTTCGCGCGGGGTGTGAGGCCGATCTCGCCAACGACGGGGCGTTCGCCACGACCAATGATGAACTCAACCGCCTGGCGAACCTTGGCCAGCTCGACGTTGAGATTCTCGAGGACCTTCGCCGCAACCCCCTCGCCCTCGCGGACAAGGCCGAGCAGCAGGTGCTCTGTGCCGATGTAGTTGTGGTTGAAGCGCTGCGCCTCGTCTTGGGCGAGCGTCAGCACCTTGCGGGCGCGATCCGTGAAGCGATCGAAGCGGTCAGCCGTGGCCATGCGCTCCTCCGATCCCCGCTCCCAGGCGTATGTCGCCAGGCACATGTGCGGAGAGGAAGTCTACCACTCCGATTGGGCGCTTCACGAGGGGGCTCAACGCCCCCGCGGGACTAGGCCTGATCGGCAGGGGCCTCTGGGGCGACGTCGGCGAGGGCCTCTTCAATGGCCTCCGTCGCGCTCTCGCCGTCATCCGCCTTCTTTGGGGCTCGCTTCTTCTTCGTCTCGCCGTCGTTCCCGTCAGCGTCATCGGCCGTCTCGGCGATCTTCTCTCGAATGCCGGCAAAGGCTGCCGCGAGCGTGGTGTCGATACCACCCTCTGGCTCCTGTACGGCGTCATCCATGGAGAAGCTTCGCTCTGGGCGGGCACGGCGCGTCTCACGCTTCGGCTCGGCGGCCGGCGTTTCACGCACTGGAGCCTCTTCAGCCTGCTTGAGGCTGAGTCCGAGGCGGTGACGCTCTGAGTCAAGGCTGATGACCTTGAGCTTCAGGGTCTGCTCGTCCTTCACGACGTCGCCCGGATGGGTGACGCGATTGTGCGAGAGCTCGCTGATATGAATGAGTCCCTCAAGGCCATCACGCACGCGCACGAAGGCACCGAAATTGACCAACTTGGTGATGGTGCCCTCGACGAAATCGCCAATCTTGATGTCGGCGATCGCCGCGTTCCATGGGTCTGGCTGCAACTTGCGGATCGAGAGGCTAATGCGCCCGCGCTCCGTATTGATGTCAATGACTTCGGCATCAACCGAGTCGCCAACGTTGTAGCCGGCCTCTGGGTTCGCGACCTTCGACCAGCTGATCTCACTCTTATGAATGAGCCCGTCAATGCCGCCAAGGTCAACGAAGAGTCCGAATGGCGCGATCGAGCGCACCACACCAGCAACGCGCTGGCCGACCGAAAGGGTGCTGAAGAGTTCATCGCGCTTACCGCGGCGCTCCTCATAGTGTGCAACCTTCTCGGAGAGGATCAGGCGGTTCCCCTTGCGGTTCACCTCCAGGATCTTCATGCGTAGCTTGCGGCCAACGTACGGCTGCAGCTTCTCGGCGATCTCCTGAATGGCGTCACGCGGCGCGTCGCCAGCTGGGCGGCGCGGGAAGTCGACGATCTGGCTGATTGGCACGAAGCCGCGAATGCCGCAGTCAACAATGAGTCCGCCCTTGTTGTGATCGATAACAGCGGCTTCAATGATGGTGCCTGCGTCGAGCTGCTCCTGCATCGTGCGCCACTTGCGCTCCATGCCCGCGCGGCGGATCGAGAGCACAACGTGCCCATCTTCCGACTCTGGCTGCATGACGTAGACGAGTACCGTGTCGCCAACGTTAAGGGCTGGGCCCTCTTCGCCATTGCGGCCGTGGAGTTCGCGGCTTGAGACAACGCCTTCACTCTTGGCGCCAATGTCGACGAGGACCTCATCCTTGTCGACGCGCACAACGATGCCGTCGAGAACGTCGCCCTGCTTCAAATTCTTAATTGGCATGCCTGCACCAGCGAGTAGCTCTTCCATCGTGGTTGGCTCAGGTCCGGTCCAAACTCGCGGCGCTGGCGCAGCGGCTGGTACGGCAACTGGAGCCTCGGTAGCTACTGGGACCGACTCGGCAGGTGTTGCATCAGCGTGGTCGACCTCAGGGGCCTCCAACGAATCAGATGCCTTGACCTTTACGCTCTTCGGCTTTGCAGGGGCTTTCGCCTTACGGGCTGGAGCTGCTGCTCCAGCATCGGCACCCGCCTCGATATCGGCGGCGCCTGGGGTCAGTTCTTCGTTCAAGTTTGTAGTTCTCCTTACGACGTATTCGCGCTCATGAGGGTGCGCCGCCAGCAGATGCGGGTGGCGCAATCTCGCGATCGCGTTCGCGGAGCCTACCACAGCACCCCTGACTGAGCCTGGCGCTTAGGGGAGCTTGAGCACCTGCCCCGGTGAGATGGTGTACGCGGGGCCAGAAATGTTGTTGAGCGCCGCGATCTCTTTATAACCATCCGGGCCGAGGCCAAGCGACAAGCCGATGTCATAGAGCGTGTCACCCGACTGCACCACATAGGTTTTTGTGGCGGAGTCGCTGCCTGAGGGAGAGGGTGATGGGCTTGGCGAATCGCTTGATGACGGGGTTGGGCCTGGCGAATCGCCTTGGCTCGCCGCTGGGCTTACGTCGGCTGAGGGGGTCGGCGTCGCAGTGCCGGGTGCCGTCAGCGCGCCCATGATTGCGGTTACGACGGGGCCGATGACGCTGGCAGCAGGGCCACTCGCCACGGTGATCACGCTAGCGAGCACGACCACGAGCACCACGCGGCGCCATAGCGAGCCGCCCGAAGTGCGAGGCGGTGCGGCGTTGCCGATGACCGAGGCATCGCCAACAGGTTGTCGGGGGGCCAGGCTGGCGGCAAGCGGGCCAAGTTGTGCTTCGCGTGCCTGACGAATCTGGCAGGCGCCGCCAACGAGGCAGCGCTCCGCACGAACAACCTTTGGAAGGTCGGGGCGCGCCGGCTCAGCGCCGCAGCGGCTGGGGGCTCGGGATGGAGAACGTGTAATCGTCCCGCTTGGGTCGAGGAGCCAGGGGCAGGGCATCTGGTTTAGTGGTTCCACGCTCGCAGGATACCCGACGAAACCCCCCAGGTCGCCAAAGAGCCCGGCGACGTCCTATTTTGCCGAGGAGCTGCCCCCTCAGTATTTTCGGCGCTGGAGAGCTTGACTTCCGTGTTCGGGATGGGAACGGGTATGGCCTCTCCGCAAATGTCACCGGGCTCCGCTTGGCGAAGTCCGAATCCATGACTGAAAACATCGATCAGTTGTTTGTTTCGTCGGGGGTGTATCCAAAACGACCACGGGCGCCGAAGAGGCGTCGTGGAGGTCAAGCCCTCGACCGTTAGTAGCGCTTTGCTGCAGCCATCACTGGCCTTCCACATGCGCCCTATCAAACAGGTAGTCTCCCTGCGGTCTTACCCGGTTAACCCGGTGGGGAACCTCATCTTAGGGCGAGCTTCGCGCTTATATGCTTTCAGCGCTTATCCCTGCCGAGCTTAGCTACCCTGCGATGCCCTTGGAAGGACAACAGGCACACCATAGGCTCGTCCACTCCGGTCCTCTCGTACTAGGAGCAGCTCCCTTCAAGTTCCCTTCGCGCACGCTGGATAGAGACCGAACTGTCTCACGACGTTCTGAACCCAGCTCACGTACCGCTTTAATTGGCGAACAGCCAAACCCTTGGGACGTACTTCCGCCCCAGGATGCGACGAGCCGACATCGAGGTGCCAAACGGTGCCGTCGATATGAACTCTTGGGCACCATCAGCCTGTTATCCCCGGGGTAGCTTTTATCCGTTGAGTGATAACCCTTCCACTCGGAGTTATCAGATCACTAAGCCCTGCTTTCGCACCTGCTCGACTTGTAGGTCTCGCAGTCAAGCCCTCTTATGCCTTTGCACTCTATGGCTGATTTCCATCCAGCCTGAGAGGACCTTTGGGCGCCTCCGTTACTCTTTAGGAGGCGACCGCCCCAGTCAAACTACCCGCCTGACACTGTTCCCCGGCCGGATAACGGCACGAGGTTAGAAACGAAACACAACAAGGGTGGTATTTCAACGACGGCTCCACCGAGGCTAGCGCCCCAGTTTCAAAGCCTCCCACCTATCCTACACAGGTCGAGCCTCAATTCAATATCAGGGTGTAGTAAAGCTCCACGGGGTCTTTTTGCCCCAGCGCGCGTAACCAGCATCTTCACTGGTATTTCAATTTCGCCGGATCCCTCGTTGAGACAGTGCCCAGATCGTTACGCCATTCGTGCGGGTCGGAACTTACCCGACAAGGAATTTCGCTACCTTAGGACTGTTATAGTTACAGCCGCCGTTCACTGGGGCTTCGATTCAGAGCTTGCACCCCTCCTCTTAACCTTCCAGCACTGGGCAGGCGTCAGCCCCCATACGTCAGCTTGCGCTTTAGCGGAGACCTGTGTTTTTGCTAAACAGTCGCCTGGGCCATTTCACTGCGGCTCTCACATACAGCAAGCTGCACATGAGAGCGCCCCTTCTCCCGAAGTTACGGGGCTATTTTGCCGAGTTCCTTAACGAGGGTTCTCCCGATCACCTTGGTATTCTCTACCCGGCCACCTGTGTCGGTTTGCGGTACGGTCACCTATTACCTCGCTAGACACTTTTCTTGGAGGCTTGGCTTGCTCGAGTCAGGGCTTACACCCCTCCCCATCACTTTTCAGAGTTGAATGCAGGACCGGATTTACCTAGTCCCACCCCCTACGAGCTTGGACGTGCATTCCATAGCACGCTCGAACTACCAGACCCCGTCATGCCCTTGCTCCCATCGAACTCCGGCTCGGAGTACCCCCTGACTTGCGTCAGAGAGCCACCCTCCGCCTCGGCCCGACGACACCTTGCGGTGCAAACGGTCTTTGGTGGTTCTGGAATATCAACCAGATGTCCATCGTCTACGGCGTTCGCCCTCGACTTAGGACCGACTAACCCTGAGAGGACGAGCCTTGCTCAGGAAACCTTGGCCATACGGTGTGTGAGATTCCCACTCACATTTCGCTACTCATGCCGACATTCGCACTTCCGCACGCTCCAGCAGTCCTTCCGGTCTGCCTTCACTGCGAGCGGAACGCTCCCCTACCAATCGACGGCCAGTAAACTGGGCGTCGATTTCGCAACTTCGGTACAACGCTTGAGCCCCGTTGAATTTTCCGCGCGGGATCACTTGACCAGTGAGCTGTTACGCTTTCTTTAAATGATGGCTGCTTCTAAGCCAACATCCTGGTTGTTTGTGCGTTCCCACATCGTTCACCACTTAGCGTTGATTTAGGGACCTTAGTTGGCGATCTGGACTGTTTTCCTTGGGACCACGAAGCTTAGCCCTCGTAGTCTGACTCCCGGGCTCTTGAATCACGGAATTCGCAGTTTGGTTGGGTTTGGTAAGCGGGAAGCCCCCTAGCCCATCCAGTGCTCTACCTCCATGATTGAACGCCCGAGGCTAGCCCTAAAGCTATTTCGGGGAGAACCAGCTATCTCCGGGTTCGATTGGAATTTCTCCGCTATCCACAGCTCATCCGAGAATTTTTCAACATTCACCAGTTCGGTCCTCCACGAGGTATTACCCTCGCTTCAACCTGGCCATGGATAGGTCACCCGGTTTCGGGTCTACGCCATGCGACTCAACGCCCTATTGAGACTCGCTTTCGCTACGGCTCCGTCCTTCTCGGACTTAACCTCGCCACATAGCAGTAACTCGTCGGCTCATTCTTCAAAAGGCACGCCATCACGCACACCATTGCTGGTATCGCGCTCTGACTGCTTGTAAGCACTCAGTTTCAGGTTCTATTTCACTCCCCTTGCGGGGTTCTTTTCGCCTTTCCCTCACGGTACTAGTTCACTATCGGTCGCCAAGAGTATTTAGCCTTAGAGGGTGGTCCCCCTAGTTTCACGCATGAGAGACCTTCCACGCGCTACTCAGGTGGTCGATCACGAAGTCCGATCGCTTTAAGCTACGGGGCTCTCACCCTCTGTGGCCTGCCTTTCCAAGCAGGTTCGCATAACGATCGGATTTTTGACTTCGCCTGGACCCGGGAGGGCCCAGAAATCGACTCCTACAACACCGGGATAGCAACGGCTCCCGCCTATCACGCTACCGCGGTTTGGGCTACTCCCTTTTCGCTCGCCACTACTCAGGGAATATGTTTCTTCTCTTCCAGCTACTTAGATGTTTCAGTTCGCTGGCTTACCTTCCGACGGCCTATGTATTCAGCCATCGATGACTGGGCATTACCCCAGCCGGGTTTCCCCATTCGGACATCCTCGGATCAAAGTCTGCTCGCGACTCCCCGAGGCTTTTCGCAGCCTGCCACGTCCTTCATCGGCTCTTGGCGCCAAGGCATCCACTTAGTGCTCTTAGTAGCTTGACCCACCAACGACGACTCTTCGCCGCTCGCGGATCGTTTCGGGATACACCTTGACAATTTCACTTGTTTCATCCGACGAAACATTTACTTTTCGATGTTCTCAGTCATGTATTCGGCTGTTAAAGGTGCGCCTTGCGGCGCTGCGGCCTTTGCCGCCCAGCTGATCGCTGGTCGCTGGCCTTCCGAAGAAGGACAGTGATCAGTGATGTGCCAGTGGTGACGGTTGGTGGAGACGAGGAGTCTCGAACTCCTGACCTCCTGCTTGCAAAGCAGGCGCTCTACCAACTGAGCTACGTCCCCAGTGATGGTGGTGGGCGTTTCTGGACTCGAACCAGAGACCTCTGCCTTATCAGGGCAGTGCTCTAACCAACTGAGCTAAACGCCCCCCGTGGGACCGCTCCTGCCTACGCAGGGTTGCGGCACCGGACAGCTAAAGAGTGGCAGGAACACGAACAACCGAGAATCCACCAGGGATTCGGTTTGCTTGTTGAGCCATGTTCGTCTCGATCTCTTGCGAGGCCGCTGAGCCCGCCCAACTTGGAGGCTCAGAACGACGACATGTTTAACCTGGGATTTCTTTTTGTGTTCGAACCACCGCTGGCTCAAACAGAAACTCCCTAGAAAGGAGGTGATCCAGCCCCACCTTCCGGTAGGGCTACCTTGTTACGACTTAGTCCCAATCACCGACCCTACCTTCGACAGCTGCCCCCTTACGGTTGGCGCACTGGCTTCGGGTATTGCCGACTTTCGTGACTTGACGGGCGGTGTGTACAAGCCCCGGGAACATATTCACCGCTGTGTGCTGACCAGCGGTTACTAGCAACTCCGGCTTCATGCAGGCGAGTTGCAGCCTGCAATTCGAACTGAGACCGGCTTTAAGGGATTCGCTCCGCCTCGCGGCTTCGCAAGCCCGTTGTACCGGCCATTGTAGCGTGGGTGTAGCCCAAGACATAAGGGCCATGCTGACTTGACGTCATCCCCGCCTTCCTCCGAGTTTGTCTCGGCAGTATCGTGTGAGTGATACAACACACGACAGGGGTTGCGCTCGTTGCGGGACTTAACCCAACATCTCACGACACGAGCTGA
>JBAXWE010000025.1:0-15004 GCA_037128565.1 bacterium | reverse complement strand
TGCCGCGCGCCGCGGCGATCATTCGGGCGGGTGGCCTCGTGGCCTTCCCCACCGAGACGGTCTACGGCCTTGGCGCGAACGCATTCGATGCGCCAGCAGTCGCACGCATCTTTGAGGCGAAGGGTCGCCCAACCTTTGATCCACTCATCGTGCACATCGCCGATCGCGCTGATCTCGCCCATCTCTTCACTGAGCAGGCTCTCGCCGATCCGCGTGTCACGATCCTCACGGATGCCTTCTGGCCAGGAGCCCTCACCATCGTTGCCGCGGCGTGGCCCGAGGTTCCCGGCCTCGTGCGCGCCGGGCTCGAGACGGTCGGCGTGCGCCTGCCGCGGCACGAGACGGCGCTGGCGCTCATTCGCGCGGCCGGCACCCCGATCGCTGCGCCGAGTGCGAACCGCTTCGGTCGCCTCTCGCCCACCACCGCCGACCATGTACTGGAGCAACTCGATGGACGCATTGACGCCGTGCTGCTCGGTGAAGCGACGGAGATTGGCGTTGAGTCCAGCGTTGTCGCGCTTGACGGTGGCGGGCCTGCACGACTCTTGCGACATGGCGGCATCCCCCTTGAGGATCTCGCGAGCGCCCTTGCCGATCACGGCGGCATCGTCGCTGATGCACCAACTTCTCGGCCGGGTGTTCCACTGCAGGCGCCCGGCATGACCGAGTCGCACTATGCCCCGATGGTCCCGCTCCTCTTGGCAACGATGGTGTTTCCTGCCGGGGTTACTGAGTGCGCGCTGCTGGCCCCAGATAGCGCGACGCTCATGCACCTCGAGGAGCTTGCCGCATCTGCCGGAGCCACCGTCCATGCGCGCGTAGCCCTCTCGCAACTGCTGGATCCCATTGTCGCCGCCGCGCAGCTCTTCGAGCGCCTGCACGAACTCGAGGGCGAACTGCTCCGTCGCGCTCTACCCACCGCGAGAATCATCGCCGCCCCCTATCCTGAGGGCGGCCTCGGTTCGGCAATTGCCGACCGCCTTCGCCGCGCGGCAGCCACGGCGCAATAACAGGGGGGACACATGAGCACACCGCGCAGCAACTGGCTCTCGCAAGCGATCACTGCCGATGCGCTGAAGCGTTTCCCGCAATCGATCGCCGGCCAGGCAGTCTTCGCCACGGGGCTTGTCTGCATGCTTGCGGCAGGGGTTGGACTCCCATCATGGGAGATCCTCCATCAGGGGCTTGGTAAGCAGCTCGGCATTCAGATCGGCACCGCCGCGCAGCTCAGCGGCATCTTCGTGTTGATGCTTTGGATTCCACTCCGTCAACGCCCAGGCCTCGGCACGCTGAGCAACATTGTGATCATCGGCTGGGTGATGAACATTGAAATTGCCCTCCTCGCCTACATCGGCGTCCCGCAGGCAGCAGAGATCGCTGCACAGCCACTGCTCGCTGGAGCGCTTGCCATCGTCGGCACGGCTGTCGTCGGCATCGGCTCCGGCATCTACATTGGCAGCGGCAACGGCCCTGGGCCACGCGACGGTCTCATGACGGGGCTCCATCACCGCACCGGACAACCGATCTGGAAGATGCGTACCGCCATTGAGGTTGTGGTGGGCATCTTGGGAATCGTGCTCGGCGGCACCTTCGGCTTCGGCACGATCTGGTTCGCCTTCACCATCGGGCCGCAGGTACAGTTCTGGCTCGGCAAGCTCGATCGTGGCGGTCGCGCAGAGCGACAGGCCGCGGCGGCCGATCGCCGCTGAAGCCTCGCCGTTAACGCGGCAGGATTGAGTCGATCGCGATCGCGGCGAAGATCAGCGTGAGGTAGCTGATCGAGAAGCGATAGAGGCGCGTTGCGCCACGCAGCAGGCCATCACCGAGTACATCACTACGCAGACGCCAAGCGCGCAGTAGGAAGATTCCGCCACCAACGACAGCAACGCCGAGGTAGACGAGACCCATCCCAGCGACCGCCCAGAGCATCAGGCTCATCGCCACGAGAAGAATCGTATAAAGCCAAATCTGTCGCGCCGTCTCTGCTGGCCCTGCCGTGACGGGAAGCATCGGCACGCCGGCGGCGGCATAGTCAGGACCGATGCGCAGTGCCAGCGCCCAGAAGTGTGGCGGCGTCCAGTAGAAGACGAGGGCGAAGAGGAGGATTGGCACCAGCGAGATATCGCCGGTCACCGCGGCCCAACCAATCACTGGCGGCAGTGCGCCCGCCGCCCCGCCGATCACGATGTTCTGTGGTGTTGAGCGCTTCAAGATCAGCGTGTAGATCAGCACGTAGAAGGCGATGGCGAGGAGCGAAACAAACGCCGCCATGATCGTTGTGGTGATGGCGAGAAAGACGAAGCTCGCAACGCCAAGGATGCTCGCGAAGAGGAGCGCCGCTCCAACACTGATCCGCCCCGTGACGAGCGGTCGCGCAGCGGTCCGCGCCATCTGAGCGTCGATGTCGGCATCAATAATGCAGTTGAAGACGTTGGCGCTCGCCGCACTAAGGGTTCCTCCAACGAGCGTGGCGGCAATGAGTGTTAGTGGCGGAAACCCGTGTGCGGCAAGGAGCATGGCCGGGATCGTCGTAATCAGGAGTAGCTCCACGATGCGCGGCTTGGTGAGCGCAATGTAGGCGGAGAGTGTCTCACGACGTGTCTGCGATTTTCGCGTTGCTCCTCCGGCCGATGAGCCGCCCGCAGAGCGCCCCTCAAGCAGTGCGATCGAAGCGGCGCCGACGGTCAGGATCCAGATGATGGTAGCGAGGGCGACGTGTAGCGTCTGTGTCCAGGGTGCGAGCTTGGTAAAGATCTGCGCCGCGCCGATGAGGCACTGCAGCGCAAAGGTCGCCGTGGCGTAGGTGAGGAGCTGGCGCACGCGCGCCGGGCTCCCCTTCTCACGTCGGACGATCCAGAGCGCCGAAATAAGAATCAGCGCAACGATCGCCGTCGCGTAGCGATGAGCGATCTGTGGCGTTGAGATCGCGGTCACTGGCGGGAAGAGCGTTCCGCCCATGAGTGGCCAATCTGGATACAGGAGGCCGGTCTCGGTACCTGAGACATTTGATCCGAAGAGCAGCAAGGCGTAAATACCTCCTGCCGCAACGATTGGCGCGACGACGGCACCGCTTGCGCGTCGAATGCCAGTGAGCACTTCGGCGTATCCACTACGAGCCAGCACCCAGACCTGCAACCCAACAAATGCCATCGCGGTCGCGAGGTGCGCCGTCACTGATATTCCCGAGTTGGACTCTAGGACCGTTTGGCGTCCCAGCCAGGCCTGAAAGAGGACAAGGATTAGTAGGGCAATCGACGCACCCTGGAGGGAGCGGCGGCCCTTGAGGTTTCTCAGTGCGGTGATGACTACCGCAAGGGCGATGAGGCCGATCCCCGCGGCGATGGTGCGATGGATCCACTCCAGCCACGCCTTGTAGGCGATGACGTTCCCTGAATCGGCGGTTGGTGGGATGAGCTGTCCGTAGCAGAGCGGCCAATCTGGGCAGCCCATGCCCGACTCAGTGGCACGCACAATCACCCCAACGACTACGAGGCCAATGGTGGCTGCGAGCAGGAGTCGAAGCGCGGTGCGGAAACTCTTCATGCGCTAGATGGTACGCCGACCCTCGGTTTCGTGGGATAGAGTGAGCGGGTGAAGAAGTTATTGCGGAGCGCGATCCTGACCTCCCTCTGCGCGACCCTCGTCGCCTGTGGGGGCGCAACCCCCTCGCCGAGCGCGAGCGCTGGCGGGAGTGCGCGACACGGCTGCACCGATGCCTGGCCCGCCGCGGGGCAGGCGAGCTCCACCGGGCCGCTCCCCCTCATCGCCAATAGCGACCTTGCCCCTGGTCCAACCCGACTGATCGTCGGCCTTATTGACGGTGCCAGTTTCCCGCTCGGCTCGCCAGCATGGACGCTCAAGAGCGAGGTCTTCGACATCACGACTGACGGCTGCACGCCACTCGCCGCAGCGTCGCCGTTCCCATTCACGTGGGCAATTAACAAAGTACGTGGCTTCTTCATTGGCACAACGAATATTCCCGTGGGGGCGCACGAGATCGGTCTCGTGCTAAGCGGCACTGACGCCGCAGGGGCAACTGTGCTGATTCGTGTCACCGCGATCGTGCAGTCGGCTGGTATTGCGCCGCGACCTGGCAACAAGGCGCCGACCGTCGCTACACCACTCGCCGCCACAGACCCGCACGGGGTCGCTGGGGTCTCAACTGATCCTGATCCGCGTGCCGACTTCTATACGCACTCCGCCTCGGAGCTTCTCGCAACGGGGACGCCGTTCCTCATCGCCTTCGCCTCGCCTGCATTCTGCGTATCGCAGGCGTGTGGACCAACGCTGGCAGTTCTGAAGGCTGCGGCCGATCGACACCCAGGCGTCATCATCATTCACGTCGAGCCGTACCAGATGAGCTGGAACGGGACTCGCTTGATCCCGATCCTCGCGACGGGTGGTGGCCTGCAGCCGACCAGCATTGTGGACGCGTGGCAACTTCCGGTTGAACCGTGGATCTTTACCGTCGGACGCGACGGTCGCATCCTGCGCTCACTTGAGGGTGTGGTCAGCCCAGAAGAGATTGACGCGGCCCTTGCAGAGCTTGCCGCGAACTAGCTAGCGACCACTACTTCCAGGTGCGCCGATCGGCTCACCAGCCGAACAGAGCGGACAGGCGACTGGTTCATACGTCGGTAGATTGAGGGTGATCCCAGCGATGAGGGGGATCGGATCGCGACCCTCTGCATCAATTGAGGTGAGCCCTGGGGTGCGACTTGCGACCACCGCGGCGGCGATTGGATGCGCACCTGCCGCATAGAGCGGCGGGAGGAGCGCTTGCAGGGATCCGCCTGTGGTCAGAATGTCGTCGACGAGCAAGACGCGTGCGCGCGGTGGGATCTGAAAGCCGCGACGGAACTCACGACGCGTACGCCCGTCAGCACCACGTACCTCTTCAGCGAAGAGCCCACGCACGCCAAGGAGGCGGCCAATCTCATACGCCAACAGCACGCCACCCGTTGTCGGCCCAACGACGAGATCAATCTCCCCGCCAAGCTCCTGAACAAGCGCAAGGCTTTGAACTGCAAGGACGTGGGCGATCTCTGCTGCAGCAGAAGGGTGCTGCAGGAGCGACCACTTCTCGAGGTACTGATCGCCGTGGCGCCCGCTCTTTAGAAGGAAGTGCCCACGTTGAAGCGCGCCAGTAGCGAGCAACAGGCCTTCAATGCGCTCGGCCGTTGCCGCGCGATCACGCGGATCGGCAGGGGTGACGGGATAGCCGGCGGGTGGCGTCAGCGGTTCACGAAGTGGGCGAAGCGGTTCACTCATGGCGAGAGCCTAGCGCGCTCCCGCGCAACGCGAGGACGCTCGTCTCGCCGCGGGCGGCCACCGCGCGGCGCAGTGAGGCACCTACCGCGCCGGGAAGTCGCGGGTCCGCCCAGAGAGCGGTACCGAGGCTCACCGCGCTTGCGCCAGCGGCAAAAGCGTCGAGGGCGTCGGCTGGTGAGCCAAGCCCTCCCCCGCCGATGATCGGCGCACCAGAACTGCCGAATGCCACAGCGATCGCGGCGAGTGCAGCAGGCCGCACCAGCGGCCCCGAAAGCTCGCCAATCCCTGCCGCCAAGGCTGGGCCACGTCGCGCGCGATCAGGGAGAAATCCATGCGGTGATCCGCTAACGGAGAGCACATCGATCCCCGCGTCGAGTGACTCGCTCGCCAATCGGCGGAGTTCGTTCGCCGCGGACGAGACCTTCGCGATGAGCGGTCGATCGGTCGCACCGCGAGCCGTATCGATGAGGCGAAGTGCCTCGTCAGCCGATACCTCCCACCGGCTCCCATCGAGGTCGTCGCACGGGGCGGTGAGGTCGACCTCAAGCGCCACGATGCCGAGCTCGTCGGCGCGCCGCTCAACTCGTGCGATTAGCTGCGCAAGCTCCTTCACCGACGTTGCGACAAGGGAGAGGGCGACTGCGCACGGTGCTGAGCGCCAACTTGCACCGTGCCGATCCATCACCTCGTCAGCGCCGGGATTTTCGCGGCTTACCGCGTGCATCAGACCGCCAGGAACCTCAACGAGCCGTGGCATTTGGCCGCCATATCGCGGCCGCAGCGAGATACCACGCACAACGAAGAGGCCAACGTCACGTAAGTCAATCGCGCCACCGGCCTCGTTGCCAAATCCGAGCGGCCCGCTGGCAACTACGATCGGACGCTCAAGTCGTAGCGCGTGCTCGGTGCCAAGCGTGACGGCGAGATCAACGGTCAGCGGATTGATGCGTTCGTTCAGCTGTTCCGCCGCCTGCGTGGTTCCCGTTGTGCGCGGTACAGCAACCTTGGCGCGCTTTCGTGGGGGCACTTATGCACCACCCGTAATCTGTGAGCCGAGTGCGTCCACCGCTGGTCCTTCGCGACAGAGACGCACCTGGCCATCTCGTGATGCAACGGTGCAACCACCACAGGCACCAATGCCGCAACCGATCTCGTGTGAGAGGAGTGCCTGCAGCCACGGCGCACGATCACCCGCTGATGCTGTGCGAGCGCGCGCAGGTTTCCCGCTCGCCGTGGTGCGATCGACGGTGCGACGGCGATACGCGGCCGATGTCGCAGCCGCTCGAATCTCTGCGCCGCCGGCGACGATCGCCTGATCGGCCCAGGAGACATATTCGGCAAGTAGGTCGGCGACGCCACCGCGGTGACCGATACTGCCATCGCCAGTGGCCACAACGATCTCCACCATATCGGGGAGGAGGCTGGCTGGCGGAAGGTCTCCCGCAGTTTCCGCCTGCTGCAGCATCGTCACACTGATGCCGGCACTCGTTGCGGCGATCGCCAACGCGCGTACCCAAGCGAACCCTTCACCATCAACGATCAGCAGCAGCCGCATCGTGGCCTTGTTGATGAGGATCGGCTGCCCAATTGGTCCGATCAGCTCAATGATCTCGCCGATTCGTAGCCCTGCCAAAGCGTCCTGACCCCCGTCAGCTCGTGGCTGCAGCGCAACCTCAACGCTCCCCCGAAGGAGATCAATCCGTGAGACGGGGGCAACACGCCGCAGTCGATATCCGCCCGACTCAGGGCGAACAACATGGAGCGCGTGCCCAGGGCGGAGCGAAGCGATCAGGGCGGGGGCGCGGAACTCGAGCGTGATGCGGCCGGGGGCTAGTTCGCCAATCGCGAGAAGTTCACCGGCGACGGGCGTGCTGCCCATCGCGAATCAGACCGACGCGCGGTCGTCCCCGGCCACGCCGAGGCCCGCCACGGTCGCGCCGGTTGGTCGCGGCGCAAGCCCAGCCGCCGAACGCAGTGCCGCCTCGATGCGGTCGTAGAGGTCTGCGGCGCCCCACAACTCCACAACCTCAGAGGTGCTGACGTGATCCATTGATATCGAACCCTCGGCATCGGTTGAGCTCATCGTAAATCCGCCCTCCTGCCCCAAGACAAGTTCTGGCGCATCAGTAGTTCCCGCAAGGATGAGTGGTGCTGCGGTGAGTAGTACGGTGCGGTGATCGCGCAGATAGCGGCTGAGTCGCTCCGTTGCGTGCTCAATCGCGAGGACGCGCTCCGAGCCTGCCGCTTCAGCGGCATCGGCATAACGCCGGGCGACCTCGTGTGAAATCACCGGCGCCCCCTCTGCGGGAGCCGCCTCAGCCTTTGGTTTACGTCCGAAGATCATCAGCCCGTGTACTCCAAGTCGGAGGAGAGTCGCTCGCGCAAGAACATGGAGTGATGGCGCTCGAACATCCACTCGCCAGCGCGATGACCGAGGGCACGTGAGGATTCGTCGGCCTCGAGCTTGTCGAGGGTGCCATAGTCGGGAAGATCAAACATGATCACGTTGTCAAAGTCCCAGCCGTGCGCCACGTTGTACCAGCCGAGGAACTTGATGCCGAACTTCTTCTCGTACTCCTTTACCGTGCGCGGGAAGAGGGTGCGCATAAAAAACTTAAAGAAGGGGTCGCGCCCCCGTCGAATCGAGAAGTAGGTTGCAAGTACTGGCATTAGCGGGATTCTCCCACGCCGCCGCTCCCCTTGTCGCCCTTCGACTCATCCTCGAGCTGGCCAACCGTCTTCGTGGCGCTCCGCATCGGTGCGCGGCGCCCCTTCCGATCGGCGGAGATGAGGCGCAGTAGGAAGATTGAGGTCTGCCCCACGAGCAGAAGCAGGATGACTACCAGGATCAGTAGGCCGATGGCGATAGGCGCCGGCCAATTCAACACCGCCGAGAGGGGCGCCAGAATCATCGCGATGACGAGTGCCACCGCCTGAATCCAGAAGCAGCCGAGACCAGGGCCGCGGTCAGCATCAAGTGGCCCCCCCTTGTATTCGGGCATGACCTCGGGCGTTGGTGTGGTGCTCATGCCCCTATTGTGGCGCAGATCGCCACTTACCTCTGATAGGCGAGTCGGCCCTCTAGAACGGTCAGCAGCACCACGCCAGGGAGCTCACGACCAATCAGCGGCATGTTAATGCTGCGCCCCTGAAGCGTCTCGCGACTCGGACGCCAGCTCACCGCGAGATCAACCTGCACGAGTGATGCCGATGCACCCGGGGTCACGCCGACCAAATCTGCGCCTAGCAGGCGCGCTGGCCCTGTGGTCAGCGCAGCGACAATCGTCGCCAGTGAGAGTTCTCCCGCGCGATGGGCAGCGATGGCAACGCTGAGACTCGTCTCAATACCCGCGATCCCATTGGCGGCGAGTCCGAACTCCACCTCCTTCTTCTCGCGCGAGTGCGGTGCGTGATCGGTGCCGATCGCCAGTGCAGTGCCGTTGCGCAGTGCCTCGCGACAGGCGGCCGCGTCGACAGCGGCGCGCAGCGGCGGGCAGACACGCAGATCGGCATCGAAGGCGTCGGCGGTTGGGGCTAGGCGTTCGTCACCACTGGCAACCTCCCAGGCCCAGCGTCGATCACCAGCAATCCAGCCATCGGTGAGCGCGATGTGGTGCGGTGTGACATCACAGGTGAGCGGAAGCCCCTCGCCCTGTGCCGAACGGACCGCCGCGAGTGCCGCCGCCGTTGAGAGATGTGTCAGGTGCAGTCGCGCTGGTGCCGCAGATGTAACGACGTCACGCAGCACGGCGATGGCACTCTCGACGGCGCGCAGCTCTCCAGCCGCAGGCCAGGGTCGCAGGCCGAGTCGCGAGGCGACGAGTCCGTCGGCGGCCTCACTGCCGTCGGTGAGCGACGGCTCTTCGCAATGCTCGATGAGCGGAATCCCCGCGGTGGCGGCGGCGAGCAGTGCGGCGCGGAAGACGACACGATCGGCGATCGGGCTCCCGTCATCGGAGATGGCGACGGCGCCAGCCTTGACCAGCGCACCAACGTTGCTCACCTGCGTGCCGGCGCGACCAACCGTGGCGGCGGCGATGGGGAGGAGTCGCACGCCATGTCGCTCGCCAGCGATCGCCGCGCGAAGCGTCTCCACGGTGTCGGCGGCTGGCTCCGTGTTGGGCATCAGCGCGACGGTGCCGTACCCACCGTGTGCTGCGGCACGTGTGCCGCTCTCAACATCTTCCGATGCGTTCGCTCCGGGCTGTCGAAAGTGCGCATGCAGGTCGATCAGTGCTGGCAGGAGTGCAACGGTTGGATCGCTTGGGCCAGGGTTCGCACCCGCCGTCCAGCAGGCGCGTGCTGCCGCTTCGCCGTCGCGCCAGGTCACTGACGCGATCTTGCCCGCGATGATGCTGACCGAGGCAACACCGGCGAGCTCAGCGACGGGATCAACGACCCAGTGCTCTGCAAAGTTCACGGTCAGTAGATCAGTCATGCGCGCGCCTCAGCCACGACCTGCGCCAAGACCGCCATGCGCATCGGAATCCCCGCGCGTACCTGCTCCAGGACGAGGCTGCGTGGGCCATCGGCAACGTTGGGGTCAATCTCTACCCCTTCGTTCATTGGCCCTGGATGCAGCACCAGCGCACGTGGTGAGAGCGCCGCCAATCGCGCCTCGGTTAGACCCCATGCCGCTCGATACGCCTCAAGAGAATCCAGTTCGCCAGGGGTGAGTCGTTCGCGTTGAATGCGTAGCGCCATCACCGCATCGGCGTTATGCAGCGCCTCGTCGAGGTTCCCCACCAGCTGCACGTTCCCTGCCGTGCCGCGGAACGACGCGGCATGTTCGGCGAATCCGGTGGTGAGTGATGCCGGGCCGGTCAGCAGCACGGTGGCGCCAGCAGTAGTGAGGGTGTGCAGATTGGAGCGCACGACGCGGCTATGCAGCAGGTCGCCGACGATGGCGATGCGTCGGCCGGCGAGGTATCCGCTGCTATCACCCAGGTTTCGCGAAAGAACGGAAAGGTCGAGGAGCGCCTGCGTTGGATGTGCATGCCAGCCGTCGCCCGCATTGACGATGCTCCCGCCGAAGTGACGTGCGGCGAGCCATGGGGCACCGGCGCGCTCATGACGAAGCACGATCACCTGGCTGCGCAACGCCTCAAGGGTGCGCACCGTATCGACGAGCGACTCCCCCTTGCCTACTGAGGAGGTGGCGACGTTGAAGGTGGTGACGCGTGCGCCGAGTGCGGCGGCGGCAGCTTCAAAGGAGATGCGCGTGCGAGTTGAGGGCTCGTAGAAGAGGGTGGTAACGCCGACACCACGCAGGGCATCACTGCCACCAGCACGAGAGTCGAGTAGTTGCTGCATCTCGCCTGCGCTGGCAAGGAGTTTCTGGAGTGAGCGCCAATTGAGACCGGCAACGTCAAGCAAATGGCGGCTGCTGCGCTCCTCGGCGGGGGCGGCCTGGGTGACCATCGTCAACCCTCCGTGTGCCGGCTCAGCCCTTCGCCTTGGCGGCCGCCTCGTTCGCGGCGAGATGCTCGGCGAGCAGCTCCACCTTGACGAGGTCTTCGCCGTCGATCTCCTTTACGCAGACGCGCACAACCTCTTCACTGGTTGTTGGAATGTTCTTCCCGACGTGATCGGCACGAATTGGCAGTTCGCGGTGCCCGCGGTCAATCAGAGCGACGAGGCGGATCGCCTTCGGTCGACCGTAATCAATGAGCGCGTCGAGGCCGGCGCGAATCGTACGGCCCGTATAGAGCACGTCGTCAACCAAGATCACCGTCTTGCCAGTGATGTCGCCAGGGATCGAGGTGCCACGATGCACTGGGGCAACAGCGATCGTTGAAAGGTCATCGCGATAGAAGCTGATGTCAAGGGTGCCCGACTCAACGGTGACGCCTTCGTGCTCTTTGATCGCGTCAACAATGACTTTGGCAAGCGGGACGCCGCGGCGCTGAATGCCAACGACGACGAGACCTTCGGTCCCCTCTTTCTCAATGATCTCATGCGAGATGCGGGTCAGAGCCCTGCGGATCTCTTCGGCGTTCATCACCTGTCGTGCCATGGTTCACTCCTTTGCCCCGCCGGCCGATCTCTGCCGACCACGTTGCGGGTGCTGCGGAACGATAGCAGGGCGGCTAGGCCAGGGCGCGGCGCAGTTCCGCAACCGCCTCCTCAGGGGAGATCGGCACCACGGGGATGCCTGAAGCGAGTTCCAAACCGCCGATCGGACGGAGGCGCGGGTGGAGCTCCCAGTGCCAGTGGTAGGTGCCGTCGACGCGCTCGCGCAGGGGCGCCGTGTGCAGCATCAGGTTGTACGGCGGCATGCCAATCGCCCGCAGCGCCCGGACCGCGGTCTGCAGCGTGGCCGCGAATCCGGCGATCGTTGCGGCGTCGGTATCGGCGAAGTCGGCGCTATGAGTGTTCGGCACAATCCACGTCTCAAACGCCGAGCGGCTTGCAAACGGCGCAATGACCAGCCCGAAGGGATCGCGATGTAGCATGCGCCGACCGCCGTGTGACTCATCGGCAACCAGATGGCAGTAGGCGCAGCCGCCGGCGCGAATGGAGAGGCGCGCCGCGCCACCAATCTCTTCGGCGAGTCGGTGCGGCACCTGCGGCAGGTCGTAGGCGTCAAAGCAGAGGTGATCGGTCATCGCACCAGCCTGGCCCCCTGCATTGCGCACATATTGGATGTAGGCGGTTGCACCAAGGTCGCGCGCGCTGCGCAGGTGATCACGGATCGCCAGCAAGAACGCCGACACGACAGCGACGGGCACCTCGTCGAGCTCACCATGTTCGCGACCCGGGGCAATCAGCGTCGACCAGGATCCGGCGCGATCAACATCGCTCAGCGTGAGGAATCCAGACTCCCCCGCTGCGGCGTCCATGCGCGTGCCAACGGAGTGGAAAGCGCCCTGACGCAGCACGCGACGCGTGACTGCTGCGGCATCTGACTGCGCGCAGTTCGTGCACTCCTCTTCTCGAGCGCCCGATGTGCGCGCCTCATGGAAACGCTGCGGCTCAAACTCACGATCAACGACGGTAGCGGACCACCACCCAGTGATCTCGTCGCGACGCAGCTCCCAGATTCCACCGCTCATCGTGAACCCCCTGCAGCTGCAGGAACTGCGCTGATGTCAATGATGCTAGTGGGAGCACCGTACGCGACAAGTTCGCTCTGGTACGCACGAGCAACGAGATCGGCCACGCTTCGAAGATCTGGGGCGGGGGTACCAATGGCATCGCGCTCTCCACGTGCCGTCGCCGCCCAATCTTGCTCCAGGGCAATCGAGGTTGAGACGACGCCGGCATGGCCACACGGATTGATCAAATCAAATGGTGCAAGGTCACGCCCAACATTCAGCGCGAGCCCGTGCCAGGCAACGCCGCGCTCAACACGCACGCCGACCGCGCCAATCTTGCGCTCGCCCACCCAGCAACCAGGTGCTCCATCACGCCGCTCCGCTGCAATACCAAACGCCGCGCACGCTGCAATCAGCGCCGCCTCAAGTGCGCGGATGTGTGTGCGCAACGAGATGCCGTTTTGGCGCAGCGCCACGATCGGATACATCACCAGATGGCCAGGGCCGTGATAGGTCACCTGGCCGCCACGCTCTACGTGTCGCACAGCGATGCCGCGCGCGAGGTACTCCGATTCAGCAAGCAGCAGATGGCTTGGGTCGGCGTTACGCCCCAGGGTCATGACGGGGTCGTGCTCCAACGTGAGTAGCGTGTTGCGGCCGCGACCCGAGGCGCGCTCCTCAACCAGGGCACGCTGCAGGGCGTGCGCCTCGTCGTAACCGATTCTCCCCAGCCAGCGGTGCTCAAACTCCATGACCAGAGCGTAGCCTCCCCCGTTGCCAATGTGCGATCCACACCTCGATGGCGCCGATTGATCGGAGTTTAGGACCGTGCGCAGTCCGGAACCGCTCCGCTGCCGCACGGTTAGACGCCCGAACGGTCAACCCAGATGCCACGAGGCGGATGGCGCACGGTGAGGGCGTTCGGGGAGCCATGTAGATGGTGATCCTCGAACGTGGTGGCCGCGCCGTGATGGGTTCAACCATAGAATCAGCCGATGACGAAGCGCAGCTCGTGGAATCGCGTGGTGACCCCGCTCATGCTGCTTCTCGGATCGACGTTCATCGTTTCGGTCGCGCTTGGGCACACCCTACCTGTTGCTCAGACGGTGATGAGTGGGCAAACCTATCGATCGATGGGCGGCCCTATTGAGCTCTTCTGGCCCTACCAAAGCGATGGAACGTATGGTGGGATTCAAGTCGAGAGCGCAAACATCTTGCTTAAGCCTGCTGGCACTGATGGCACTGACTGCACTCAGGTTCCACTGCCCGCAACGGTCATTACCTGTGGGAGTGGCCAAACCGTCGCAAGCCTCCCAGTTGCCTGTCCTCTAGCAACGTACACCGACGCGTGTGCCCGACTCTCTCTCGCACTACCGAGCGCGCTAGGGGCTGGCGCCTACGAGTTGGTGTATCAGGTCGTCCACCTCGACGGATATGTCGAACGCACAACGGTGCGCTTCACGATTGATCCCTCCTACGTCCCCCCTTCGCCCAGTGTCCGACCGACCATCATCTCCAGCCCTTCGATGAGCCCCACACCGAAACCCTCATTGCCGACGCCCACAGCGTCGCGCAGCCCTGGCACCGGATCAATTGCACCAAGTCCCACGGCAAAACCGAGCGCCTCATCAGAGGCAAGCTCACTGACCCCTTCGCCCACACCTACTGTCACGCCAAGCGCATCGCCTAGTGATCGGCCGATCGTTGCGCCGCTTGCATCAGCACATGATCCTTATACTCTGGAGATGGAGCAGTGGGTGCTGCTAGGCGCTGCGCTCCCACTCTTTGCGCTCGCTTCGTTTGTAACAGCGCGATTGGAGGTTCATTGGTGAGTGCGCGTGTAACTCGGTCCGTGTTGGCACTGCTGCTCGCTACGACGCTCACCGTGAGCTGTGGTGGCGAGGTGAGTGTTAGCGGATGGGTTCGTGACGTCGCGCCGACCGCTGATGGCGTGCAATTCACACTGATCGTTGATTCCGATCCCCTCACCACCCTGCGGTTGCACATTGTCGGACGGCTCGAGGGGGGCGGTGAAAACTTTGATGCAAATCACCTGCTCGACCACGCGGTGAAGGGGCTGCCCGTCGCACTCTCGTACGCTACAAACGCAGATGGGCGACTGATTGTTGTGCGCGCCACCGACGCTGTTTGGCTTGCGGGCCGTACCCCACCACCAGCCCCATGATCGGAGAGCTATTAATGAAGATGCCACTACCAGCACATCTGATTACAGGGTCGTTTAATTCGCCGATCCCGCTCTGGGTCTTTGTGCTCGCTGCCGGGGTGACAATCCTTGCCACAGCACTGCGCCCCACCACGCAACAAGCACCTGAAGCGTACGCAGCGCAATTGACGGAGCCACGGAGGGTGCTGCCAGCTTCCTTGGTGCGACTGCTCGCCATCCTCGGACCGCTCGCTGCTCTATGGGTGGTACTTCAGGGACTACTTGGCGGCTCAAGTGTTGGGCGTGTCGATGTGCTCTTCCTGTGGCACGTGGGATGGGTCGCTCTGCCAGCACTCGCCGCCGCAGGGATCAGCATCTACCCCATTGTTGATCCGTGGCGACGCCTCGCGCTGTTGCTCCGGCCGAGGGCTCCGCGCCAGCTCCCAGCCGACGATGTTGCGCCAGCGCCAACTGGCGTTTTCGCCGTTGCAACCATCATCGTGCTCGAGCTCGTGTTGACTGGCGGTCGCGG
>JBAXWE010000024.1:0-15078 GCA_037128565.1 bacterium | reverse complement strand
AACTTCTATGGCAGTAATTTTGGCGGCTATGGCGCGCTCTACGGAGAAGATTACATGCTAGACCGCGTGCGCATGGACCACAACGGCTCCTTAGCCGGCCAGAGTGGCGCAATCACTGGCGGCAACGTCACGGTGCGCAATAGCATCTTCAGCGAGAACGTCAGCAGCGACGGTGGCGGGGCGATCTCAAGTGGTCGATTTGTTGCGAGCTACTCCACGTTTAGCGACAACGTCGCCTCAGGAGATGGCGGCGCCATTATTGCGAGCGACCTCACCATTGAGCGCTCAACGTTCTTGCGCAATAAGGCGATGGCGAATGGTGGCGCTTTCACTGGCACCGGTGTGGTGACCATCAAGAAGAGCGACTTCATCGACAACACCGCAGGCAGTCAGGCCGGGGCAGGCTTTACCTACGGTGGCTCCACGGTGACCATTGAGGGCGCTCGATTCCGTGGCAATGTTGCCGACGCCTCGCACGGCGGTGCCTTGCGTCTTTACGAGAGCACCGCAATCATCAAGTACAGCTCATTCACTGGCAATCGAGCGGGTCAGTCGGGTGGTGCGTTTGACGCATACCAAGGCTCACTCAAGGTCATCTCGTCCCGCTTCTACAGCAATACGGCCGATAGTGGTGGAGCGTTCGTAAGCTGGGAGCAGAACTCGCTTGTCGTATTTCGCTCACTCTTCCTGCGAAACGTTGCACTCGTCGATGGTGGAGCGATTCTGGAGCACGGTGGGCTGGTCGCACCCCAGATTCGCTTCAACATCTTTGAGCGCAATCGGTCGCTGCAAGGCGCGGGCGGCGCGCTCACTGCCAACGCGGGTGACGTCTTGGGGGGTGACGGCCCAAACCTCCTCGGCATTCACAACAACACGTTCCGCTACAACAAGTCGTTCCTGGGCAGCACGATCCAGATCAATCAGTGCGAGGCGACGTCGGCGGAGAGCCGACACGTCATTACGTCGCACAATCGCATCTTGCGCAAGCAGGTTGACGCCATTGGACCGCGCGTCCGATTCACTACCGTGACCTGCATCGGTCCAGGCTGATTAACGAAGAACCCCCTCGGCACGCATCGCTGCGACCGAGGGGGCCCTCTTGCTCCACGAGGAGCGAGTCTCTAGATCGTGTGCGACCTACTTCGCCGTGATGCGGCGGTAGAGCACCGAGCCTGATGCGTACGTGAAGACCAGGCCGACGCCGGTGCCGATCGAGCTACCGATGCCATCTGGCAGAGAGCTCGTCAGGAGTCCGATGAGTGCGCCGATCGCCGTGAAGACGAATGCGCCACCAATGCTCCAGAAGAGGATCTTCAAGAGGTGGCCCTGCGTGCGGTTCCACGAGGCCTTGATCGCATCGATGGCACCCATGCCGTCGGCTGCGAACCAGCCGGCCTGCCCGAGGCGCATCGTGAGATAGAGATAGACCACGAAGAAGAGGATGAACAACCCTGTCGTCACATCGCCAGTGTTGGCGGCGATGGCAGCACGGATCACCACGTACAGCCCAACGGCGAAGATGCCCACCGTGGCGAGCGTCACCAAGAAGCCTGCAGCGAACACCGAGAGGCCACGCTGGCCAATCAGGGCCATCGCCTCACCAATGGTTGGCGTACCCGTCTTCGCTGAGGTGGCGAGAATTCCGTAGACCTGGCCGTACACGGCAATGAAGATTCCCGTGACGATCGAGATTCCCGCAGCGGTGGCAATTGGGCCCACGATGGCGCCAATTGAGCCCGCGTTCTCAAACCCACCCACGAAGAGCGGCTTCAGCACCAGGTCGGTCGCGTAACCAACCGCAATGCCGAGCAGGATGATCGGAAGACTGAAATAGGGCATGAAGAGCCCTCGAACAGCAGACGACACGAAGTCGCTAAAGCCGAGGTCCTTCCCCTTCTTTCCATTGAGTAACGACATGTTCCCTCCCTAACTGCACGCTCAAGGTGAGCGCGCTTCGGGCATTATGGGGGTGGAGGGCACTGTGCTCAATGGGTGCTCTGCATCCACACCTAATCGGGGAGTCCCCTCCGCTACCCTTACCCCATGGCAGAGCAGACGGGTTGGCAGGGCGAGCGACTCACGATTGGCCTCCTGGGTGGAGGCACGGTCGGGGCGGCGGTCGCGCGCGGTCTGGCGAGCCGAGCCGAGGAGTGGGGGATCGGCATCGCGGGGATCGCGGTGCGCGACCTTGCCAAGGCGCAGGCGGCTGGGCTCGATCGCATTGCACCACTAACCACCGACCCTGCGGCGCTTGCCGCATCTGATGATGTTGATGTCGTCGTTGAGCTCATGGGCGGGCTCGATCCCGCCATGCCAATCGTTGAGGCGGCGCTCAAGGCAGGTCGACCAGTCGTCACCGCGAACAAGTTGCTGCTGGCGACGTTTGGTGCGCGGCTCGAATCGTTGGCGCGATCTACTGACACCGCACTGCGCTTTGAGTCGGCGGTGGCTGCCGGTGTGCCAGTGATTGGTGTGTTGGCTCGGGACATGTCGGCGAATGAGATCACCTCGATTCGCGGCATCATCAATGGCACCACCAACTACATTCTGACGAAGATGGAGAGCGAGGGCTGGTCGTACGACCAGGCGCTCGCCGAGGCGCAGAAGATCGGCTATGCCGAGGCGAACCCGAAGAGCGACGTTGAAGGCGAAGATGCCGCCGCCAAGTTGGTAGTGCTCGCGCGACTTGCTGCGGGCGCATGGCCGGCACTCTCGCACGTGCAGTTCGACGATACCCCTGGCATTACGGGCGTCACGGCCGCGGCGATTGCCGATGCCGCAACGCGCGGCGCGCGCTTGCGCATGATCGCGGAGTGGCAGAACGGTGGCGATGATGCATCCAAGGATTCCCTTTCGGTGCGCGTGACAGAAGTGCCCGCCGACTCGCGACTCGGTACCACCGTTGGTGGGGGGAACCTGATTGTGATCTCGGGCGATCTGATTGGCGATCTCACCATGGCCGGCGCCGGTGCTGGCCCAGGCTCCACCGCCTCTGGCGTACTGAACGACCTGTTGGCGATTGCGCGCGGCGAGGGTTCCTCGTGGGGCGATCTCCCTGCGGCGGTTGCGGCACCAGCACCTGCATGGATCAAGGCTGCAAAGCGCGGCGCGAAGTGATCGCGAATCTGCGCATGCCGTATCCAACTGGGTGGTTGCTTGCGGTGGCGAATAGCGATGCCGCTGCCGAGCGTGGTCGCGCGCGGGCCGAGGCGATCGGTGTTGCTGATGTGCTGCTGCTTGATGTCGCTGGCCCTGGTGTTGCCTCGTTGGCGCGGTCGTCGCTCTTTGGGCGATTCATGAATCTGCTGCGTCACTTCAGCACCGACCAGGCGGCTGACTTGATTGTGTATGAAGGGGCGCGCATGGCGGGGCGTACCGTGCTCGCCGTGCGCGGGCTAAGCGAGACCCAGCGCCGTGCACTTGCTGACGCCTGGAAGCGCGAGGGGCTGCACTTCATTAACTACTTCGGTGGCGTCACCAGTGAAGACTGGGGGATCTGGCAGGGGCCGGTCCTTCCTGAACTCCCAAGCTGGGTCTGGCGATGAGCGGCCCATTTAGCGCACGACCAATCCTGCTAGAGCGCTTCCGCGATCTGCTCCCCGTTACTAGTGCTACCCCTCTTCTGACGCTTGGCGAGGGGGCAACGCCGTTGGTGCGTGTGCCGCGCCTCGGTGCGGACATTGGCGCGTCGGATCTTTGGCTGAAGGTCGAAGGGGCGAACCCGACCGGTTCCTTTAAGGATCGCGGCATGGTCATGGCGGTTGCCAAGGCGGCAGAGTCTGGCGCGCGCGCCGTGGTCTGCGCCAGCACCGGCAACACCTCGGCATCGGCCGCTGCGTATGCCGCCGCCGCGGGGCTCGAAGCCATCGTTCTGTTGCCTGCGGGCAAGATCGCCGCAGGGAAGTTGCTGCAGGCGTTTGCCGCTGGCGCAAAAGTTATCTCTATCGATGGCAACTTCGACGACGCGCTCGAGATCGTGCGCGAGCTCGGTGCCGGTGGTGGCGGTATTGAGATCGTGAACTCCATCAACCCGCATCGCATTGCTGGCCAGGCCACCGCGGCACACGAGATCATTGCGGACCTTGGCGACGCCCCCGACGTGTTGGCGCTCCCGGTTGGCAACGCGGGCAACATCAGCGCCTACTGGCGCGGCTTCACCGACGCGGTGCGCATTGGCAGCACCAAGCGGCGACCGCGCATGGCCGGCTTCCAGGCGGCAGGTGCCGCACCATTCGTCTCTGGCGCGCCGATCTCGAACCCAGAGACGATCGCCACGGCGATTCGCATCGGCAAGCCCGCGTCGTGGGACCTGGCGATCGCCGCGCGCGACGAGTCGGGCGGCTTCATTCGCGCCGTCACCGACGACGAGATTCTGCGCGCACAGGCCGACATCATTCGCTTGGGCGGCATCTTCGTAGAGCCAGCCTGCGCCGCACCGATTGCCGGCTTGCGCAACGCCATCGCCGACGGGTCGATTGATGGAAGTGCTCGGATCGTGGCGGTAATGACGGGCTTCGGCCTGAAGGACCCCGATACCGCGTCGCGCCTCATTGGCGAGATTCGCACCTCAGATGCAACGGTCGCCGGCGTTCGCCGCGCGCTCGGTTGGTAGCGAGTAGCGAAGGAGGCGTCATGAAGGCAGAAGCTCTGGTCGGTCGTTCCGTCACCGTAGCGGTGCCCGCCACCGTGGCGAACCTGGGCGCCGGCTACGACGTGCTCGGCCTTGCCCTCGAGATGACCAACGAGCTCACCGTGCAGGTTACCGGCGTCGCTGTCTCAGGCAAAGGCACGGTCACCTACGGCGCCTCGGGCGAGGGCGCCGCTGAGCTGGCGCAGGACCGCTCGAACATGGCGCTCGATGCCATCTATCGCGGGCTCTCGATCGCGGGTGTGACCGGTGCCGATGCCCTTGATCTTGCCGTCACCGCAGTAAATACGATTCCGCTCTCGCGCGGCTTGGGCTCGTCGGCTGCTGCCATCGTGGGTGGCCTCTTTGCGGGTGCCGCACTGGCGGGTACTGCCGCTGGCGCCTCGGGCACAAGTGGCGCCTGTTTTGAGTCGTTCAGCGATGCACTCACCGACAAGTTGTTTGCTGCGGCCGATGAGATCGAGGGGCACCCTGACAACGTTGCCGCCGCCATCTTCGGTGGGGCCGTTGCGAGTGGTCGCGCGAATGGCGTACTCACCGCGCGCATCATCAACCTTCCGCACGATGCCATTCCGGTCGTGATGATTCCCGACGTGCGCTTTGCAACGAGCGACATGCGCGCCGTGCTGCCGAAGGCGGTGCCAATGGAGGACGCGGTGCACAACGCCTCGCGCCTCGCCCTCGGCATCACCGCACTCGAGGCGGGCGACGTGGCGGGCTTCGCGATCCTCTCCGACGATCGCCTGCATCAGCCGTACCGCATTAAGAAGTACACGGCGCTGCCGAAACTCTTCGCCGCCGCGCTCGATGCTGGCGCAACGAGCGCCTGCCTCGCAGGCTCTGGCTCGTCGGTATTGGCAATTGTTGATGATCAGCGTGGCGACGACGGAATCGCCGCGGTGATTGCCGCACTCGATACCGCCGCAACTGCAACTGGTGTCGGCGGACACGCGGAACAGATTGAGGTCGACCAAGAGGGAGTCCGCATCCTTCGTTCGGTCGGAGTGGCGTGACCGCGTCGTCGAAGCTGCTCGTTCAAAAGTACGGCGGGAGCTCGGTCGGCTCCGTTGAGCGCATCGCCGCCGTCGTTGCGCGCATCGCCCGCGATCGCGCCGCAGGGCGTGACGTGGTCGCGGTTGTTTCCGCCATGGGCGACACCACCGATGACCTGTTGGCACTAGCCGCCTCTGTCACCGGGGGCGCGCTACCGAACGCGCGTGAACAGGATGCGCTGCTTGCCACTGGTGAGATTCAATCAGCGGCGCTGTTGGCCATGGCGCTGATTGCGCGCGGCACCGATGCGGTGTCGCTCAGCGGCGCGCAGGCGGGGATCAGCGCCGACGGCACGTACGGCAAGGGTCGCATCGCCGGCATTGAGCCTCGCCGAGTACGCGCCGAGCTCGACGCGGGTCGGGTGGTGATCGTGGCCGGATTCCAGGGGGTCAGCGAAGGTTCCGAGACGACTACCCTTGGCCGTGGCGGATCCGACACCTCGGCGGTCGCTTTGGCTGCAGCCCTCGGCGCCGATCGCTGCCAGATCTTCACCGACGTGCGCGGTGTGTACACCGCCGACCCCCGCTCCGTGCCCGCCGCCCGCCAACTCTCGGTGGTGGGGTACGAGGAGATGCTGGAGCTCGCCAACCAGGGGGCCCAGGTGATGCAGACCCGCGCCGTGGAGCTCGGCTGGGTTAATAACGTCGCAATTGAGGTGCTCAGCTCGTTTGAGGAGCACGCAGGCACGGTGATCAGGGAGGATACGCAGGTGGAGAAGCGCAATAAGGTTCGCGGACTGGCGGCCGACACGAAGGTGGCGAAAGTGACCATGGTTGCCGTGCCCGACAAGCCCGGCATCGCGCGTTCGGTGTTTGATCCGCTCTCGGCGGCGAACATCAACGTCGACATGATCGTGCAGAACGTTTCGCACGACGGCACCACTGACCTCTCGTTCACCACCTCGCGCGCCGACCTTGCCGCAGCACGTCCGGTACTCGAGAAGATTCGTGCCGAGATTGGTGCGCGTGCGCTCGAGATTGACGAGAGTGTGGCGAAGGTCTCAATCGTTGGCGCCGGCATTCAGAATGCGCCAGGGTACGCCGCGCGCATGTTCGGCACACTCGCCGACGCCAAGATCAACATTCAGATGATCTCCACCTCGGAGATTCGTATCACCTGCATCGTCAGTGAGTCTGACGCTTCGCGTGCGCTGCAGGCGCTGCACGACACGTTCGATCTCGCGACCCCCGACGCAGTCGACGCGGAGTAGCTCTTCTGACGCGCATTGTCGTCGAGCGGCTCGACGCCGTTGGCTCCACCAATGAGGTTGCACGTCAGCGGTTGTCTGCGGCGCTTGTCGCACCTGACGCACCGCTCCTGATTCGCGCTGAGACACAAACCGCTGGCCGCGGCCGACGTGGTCGAACCTGGCTTGACGCACCCGGCACCGGGCTACTCATGAGCCTGGCACTGCGCGCTGGCACTGGTTCGCCACTTCCTGTTGACGCAGATCGCTGGTGGCGCGTAGCCGCCGAGTTCTCGCTCGCAGTTGCCGATGCGATTGAAGATGCCGCGGGCATGCAGATCGGCACCGTTGGGCTGAAGTGGCCGAATGACGTAGTCGTCCGCAACATTGAGGGGGGCGTGACGCGCAGCTTCCGCAAGGTTGGTGGCGTTTTGGCGGAGGCGGGCGATGCTGGCAGTAGTGAGGCCTGGTTGGTTGTTGGCCTCGGGCTGAATGTGCGCGGCGACGTGTCGAAACTGGATCCTGCCCTTGCTGCAACGGCGACCAGTTTGGAGATCGCTACTGGGCGACCAATTGATCGCGAGGCGCTCTTTACCGACGCGGTGGCGCGGCTGGAGGGGCGCCTTGGCGCCCTGGCCGCAGGACGCTTTGATGTGGCTAACTGGCGCTCCCGGCAGTTGCTCGAGGGGTGCGAGGTGGAGCTCGAGGTGGCGGCGGCGGAGATCGTTTCTGGGCGGGTCGTTGGGCACGACGGGGCCTCGGGGGCGTTGATTCTGAGCGTGAACGGCACGGAGCGTGCCATTTTGGCGGGCGAAGTGACCAAGGTCGTGCGGATCGCCATCCCATAGCGGGTACCATCTCCCTCTAAGGGGAGGGTTAATGCCCAGCTTTCGGAACCCGTTTAAACGCCGCAAGGCGACCCCCGGAGCCGAGCCCGATTTGTGGGTCCGGTGCCCCGGGTGCTCGGAGCTCCTCTTCAAGAAGACCTTGGAGAAGAGCCTCCAAGTCTGCGCGGCATGCGGCCATCACTTCCGCGTGCCCGCCCGCGAGCGCATTGCGCAGCTGGTCGACGAGGGCACCTTCGTTGAGGCCGACGCCAGCCTGATCTCGCTCGACCCGATCGTCTTCAGCGACTCCAAGGGGTATCCCGAGCGGGCCGCCGCCGCCCGTGCCACCACCGGCGAGCGCGACGCCGCCATTCGCGGCACCGCCCTCATCGGCGGCATCGAGGTCTCCCTCGTCGCCATGGACTTCTTCTTTATGGGTGGCTCGATGGGTTCGGTCGTAGGCGAGAAGGTCGCCCGCGCCGCCGAACTCGCCACCGCCCGCCGCCTCCCACTGGTGATCGTCTCGGCATCGGGCGGCGCCCGCATGCAAGAGGGGACCTACGCGCTGATGCAGCTGCCGAAGACCCTCGCCGCCATCGCGCGCCTGAAGGCGAGCGGCGGCACCTTTATTAGCGTGTTGACCGACCCAACTACCGGCGGCACCATCGCCTCGTTCGGCGCCCTCGGCGACCTCAATGTCGCAGAACCGAATGCACTGATCGGCTTCAGTGGCGCGCGCGTCTCGGCCGGCACCATCGGCGACGAACTCCCTGTTGGTTTCCAGCGCAGCGAATTTCTGCTTGAGACCGGCTTCATCGATGCGATCGTGTCGCGCGGCAATCTGCGCGGCTGGCTCACGCGCGCACTCGGCCTGTTGCAGCCGCTCCCGGCACCAGCGGTGCCGCTCTATCGACAGATCGGCATTCCTGGTGTTGGCCTGATCGGCGGCATGGTCACCGGCGTGGCGCAAGGCGCTGGCGCGATGATCGGTTCAGTGCTCTCACCCGTCGCCGATGCCGCGTCGAAGGTGGCAAATCGTGCCGACCAGATTCTTGAGAACCAGCGCGACCGACACCTGGCGCCCGAGCTTGGGCCGCACCTCGACGAGGCTGAGGCGTGGAGTCACGTGCAGCGCGCACGTGATGTGAACCGACCACGTACCGCCGAACTCCTTGAAGCGCTCAGTGCCGAATTTGTGGAGCTGCGTGGCGATCGACGCGCGGGCGATGACGGCGCGATCGTTGCGGGCATTGCGCGCATCGATGGCCGTCGCATTGTGGTGGTCGGCACCCAGAAGGGGACCGACACCGAGAGCAACATTCGCCGTGGATTCGGCATGCCGCACCCTGAGGGGTATCGCAAGGCGATGCGCGCCTTTGAACTCGCCGAGCGCCTCCACCTGCCGCTGCTCACCCTCGTCGACACCCCCGGTGCGCACCCAGGCCCTGAGTCGGAGCAGCACGGCATCGCCGAGGCGATCGCCGCGGCCATCAGCAAGATGACGGAACTGCGCACGCCAATCGTCACGGTCGTCACCGGTGAGGGGGGCTCGGGTGGCGCGCTTGCCATTGCCGCCGCCGATCGCGTCTTCGCCTTTGAGCACGCCTACTACTCGGTGATCAGCCCCGAAGGGTGCGCCGCGATCTTGTTCCGCACCTCCGAGAAGGCCCCCGCCGCGGCGCGCGCGCTGCGCATCACTGCGCCAGAGCAGGTCGCGCTTGGCGTGGTTGACGGCATCATCGCCGAGCCAGAGACCCTCTCCGCCGAATCAACGATCACCTTGGCTCGCGCCATGTGGGAGCGCGTGTCGGAGACGTTCGATGAGTTGGAATCGATGAGCGATTTGAACGCGCTGCTCGACGCGCGGTATGTGCGTTATCGCGCGTACGGTGCGTTCGATGAGGCGGCACCATCAAAGAGGGGCCTTGTTGGCACGATTCGTTCGATCTTCGGCATCGGCCGCGAGAAGGTTCCAGCTGGTGTGAACGACGAGTGGCTCGATGAGATCGAGCGCAATAGTGCGGGGGCGTAGCTAATGGCACACGACACCGAACGACTCGGCGATCTGCTCGACTCACTGCTCCCCGTTCTTGTTGAGCGGCTGCATGAGACCGGACTCGGCGAGATTGAGATTGAGCGCGACGGTGCGACGGTGCGCGTTCGTGCCGAAGATCTTCGCGCCTCTGTTGCTTCAGCTCCAGTGTCAGCCGCTCCGCGCGGTGCTGCGTCTGTGGCCGTTACGGCTGCCGCGCCAACGGCTGCCGACGATCGCCGCCATCCGGTGCGCTCCAACGCCGTTGGTTTTGTGAAACTTGCCCCTGATATTCATGTGGGTGGCAAGGTTGCCAAGGGGTCACTCGTCGCAACGGTGGATGTGGTCGGCGTGGCCGTTGAGGTGCGTGCCGAGCACGGCGGCATCGTGGCGAAGCTGCGCTGCGCGAGCGGTGATCCGGTGGAGTACGGCCAGGAGCTCTTCCTGCTCGAGTCAGTTGGTGAGGGGAAGCTGTGATTAAGCGTGTCCTCATTGCCAACCGGGGCGAGATTGCGCTGCGAATCTTGCGCGCCTGCCGCCAGCTCGGCATCGAGGCGGTTGTCGCCTACAGCGAGGCGGATCGTGAGTCGCGCGCGGTGCTCGTCGCCGACGAGGCGATCTGCATCGGTCCCGCCGACGCCAAGCGCAGCTACCTCTCGGCGCCCGCGGTGATCTCCGCCGCGCTCGCCACCGGCTGCGACGCTATTCATCCGGGCTACGGTTTCCTCTCCGAGAACGCCTCGTTCGCCGAGGCGGCCGCCGCGCACGGACTCACCTTTATCGGCCCATCTGCCGAGGTGCTCGAGCGCTTTGAGAGCAAGGCTGACGTGCGTGCACTTCTCGCCAAGCACGGCCTGCCAACGATTCCTGGCTCTGACGGCGTCGTTGCCGACGAGGCGGCGGCGGCGAAGGCCGCAGCGAAGATTGGCTACCCGGTCATCTTGAAGGCGTCGGCAGGCGGCGGTGGACGCGGCATGCGCGTCATCCAGAGTGCGGACGACTTGACGCAGCTCTTCTCCCTCTGCACGCAAGAGGCGCAGGCCGCGTTCGGCGACGGCTCGCTCTACCTCGAGAAATACCTCGTCGACACGCATCACGTCGAGGTGCAGATCGCCGTTGACAAGGCGGGCACCGCGCTGCACTTTGGTGAGCGCGACTGCTCGGTGCAGCGACGCCATCAGAAGCTCGTAGAAGAGTCGCCATCGACGGCGCTCACCCCAAAGGTGCGCGAAGAGTTCTTGGCGCGCGCCGCGAAGGCGATCGGCGCCGCGGGCTATCGCAACCTTGGCACGCTGGAGTTCTTGGTTGGCGCCGACGGGAAGCCGTACTTCATTGAGATCAACTGTCGCATTCAGGTGGAGCACCCGGTCACCGAGATGGTGACGGGCGTTGATCTTGTCGCGCTGCAGATTCGCCTCGCCGCTGGTGAGGCAATGCCGTTTACGCAGGAGCAGGTGGAGCGCCGCGGACACGCGATTGAGTTCCGCCTCACCGCGGAAGACCCAGCACAGGAGTTCCGACCACAGGCGGGCGAGATCACGACGTTCCGTTCGCCGAGTGGCCCATGGGTGCGCTTCGATTCGCATCTCTACGCCGGCTACGAGGTGCCGCCGTATTACGACAGCCTGCTTGCAAAGTTGATCGTGTGGGGGAACACGCGTGAAGAGGCGATCGCGCGCTCGCGCGCCGCGCTGCGCGAAGTGGAGATTGATGGCGTGGCGACAACTCGTGACTTCTTCCTGGGGCTTCTTGAAACCCCATCATTCTTGAACGGCACCGCCACTACCGGCATGCTCGATGCGATCGGCACTGCCGACATTCTGGCCGCCGCGCCGAAGGCTCGCGCATGAGCGCCCCGTTGCTCGACCAGGCCGGCATTGAGGCGCTGATCCCGCATCGCGCCCCGTTCTTGCTGCTCGACCGCATCGTGTCGGAAGACCGCGCGACGCAAACGCTGATTGCAGAGCTCGACGTACGACCCGACGCCTTCTGGACCCCAGGTCACTTCCCGGGGATGCCGATCATGCCCGGCGTGCTGCAGGTTGAGGCGCTCGCCCAGGCGATGAGCGTCTATGTGGCCCGCACCGAAGGGTTCGGCAACCGCCTCGGCGTCTTCGCCAAGATCGAGGAGTGCCGCTTCACCCGCATGGTTGTGCCAGGCGAAACGCTCCGCCTCGAGATTCAGATGCAGAAGCTTGGTTCGCGCATGGGCACCGCCAAGGGCACCGCGAGCGTCGATGGCGCCGTCGCCTGTACCGTCACGATTACGTTTGTGATTCCACCCGAGTCGGCGCTTCCGCGCCCGGCCGGTTCAGCCGAATAGCGAAGGGATAGATATGAAGCGCGTCGTCGTTCTCTCAGACATTCACGGCAACCTCGCCGCACTCGAGGCCGTCGTCGCGCGTCTCCCCGCCCTGAAGCCTGACCAGGTGGCGATCCTTGGCGATCATGCCCTCTTCGGGCCACAGCCTTCGGAGACGATCGACCTGATTCAGCAGCTGCAGAAGAAGGGCGCGCTCGTCACCGCTGGAACGGGCGACATTGCCGTCGCCGACCTCGACTACGCCGCCTCGTTCCCGAGCCTCGCCGGCGGCCTGCCACCCGGACTGAAGGCTGCCGTTGAGTGGGCCTCTGATGCGCTCGATGACGATCGCATCGAGTGGCTCCGTTCGCTGCCAAGTGAGCGACGCATTCGCTACGGCGAGATCGCTGTGACCTTCTGTCATGCGTCGCCTGGCTCGCGCACCATTCCGTTGAGCGCCGACCTCGATCCCTCCACCACGTTGGAGCTGCTCGGCCAGACCGACTCGCGCGTCGTCTGCGTGGGCTTCACGCACAGTGCGCGGGTGAAGGATTACGGTTGGAAGGTGCTCGTTGACGCAGGCTCTGTTGGCCTGCCGTACGACGGCGACGCTACCGCCGCCTTCACCGTGATCGACATCGATCCCGAGGCGAAGACCATTAACGCCGAGGTCTATCGCGCCAGCTACGACACCGAGAAGGTTGCCGACGCGATCACCGCGCGAGCACTCACTGGCGATACCTATCGTGCGGCGACGTTGCGCTCGGGGAAACTGGTGCGATGAGCAACGAGCAGCGCGTTGTCGTTACGGGGATGGGGGCGGTCTCACCGCTCGGCCGTGGCGTCACCGCGCTCTGGGAGGGCCTTCTCGCCGGACGCTCTGGCGTTCGCGCGTTGCAGGGCTTGGACCTGACCGGCCAAGAGGTCGACTTCGGTGGACAGGCGATCGACTTCGATCCGTCGGATGTTCTCGAGCCGAAGCAGATCAAGCGCCTCGATCGCTTCACGCACTTCGCCATCGCAGCCGCCGCTGAAGCGCTTGCGTCGGCTGGGCTGCCGCCGCGCTTTGAAACGGGCGAATCGTCTGAAGGCGTGGCCACGATCATCGGTTCTGGCTTGGGCGGTGCCACCACCCTCTTTGAGCAGGCCGCCGTCTTCGCCGAGCGTGGCGCGGGCCGCATCTCGCCCTTCCTGGTCCCCGCCGCCATCGGCAACATGGCCTCAGGAGAGGTGGCGATTCACGTGGGCGCACAGGGCCCATCGTTCGGCGCGGTGAGTGCCTGCGCCACCGCCGGTCACGCGATTGGCGAGGCGTACGAGATGATTCGACGCGGCGATGCCACCGTGGCGCTCGCTGGCGGCACCGAGGCGGCCCTGCACCCCGTTGTTATTGCCGGCTTCAACAACATGCGTGCCCTCTCGCGCAGCGGCGCCTCATCAACGGGCGGAAACCCTGCCGCCGCCTCACGACCGTTTGATAGCGGTCGCGACGGATTCGTAATGGCAGAAGGTGCGGGCATCTTGCTGCTTGAGCGACTCGACGTGGCACTCGCCCGTGGCGCAACGCCACTCGCGGAACTCGTTGGCTATGGCGCCACCGCCGACGCGCTGCACATCACCCTGCCAGCGCCTGGCGGCTCTGGTGCCGTTCGCGCCGCACGTCGCGCACTCGCCAAGGCGGGTCGCACCGGTGCCGAAATTGATCACGTCAACGCGCACGCAACCTCAACCCCAGAAGGCGACAAGGCGGAGCTCGAGGCGATTCGCACGATTCTCGGCGAAGGCTCGCGCGCCAGTGTTACCGCAACGAAGAGCTCTATCGGCCATACGCTTGGCGCCGCTGGGGGACTCGGCTCCATCGCCACAATCTGCGCCATGCGCGACGGCCGCGTGCATCCAACGCTGAACCTCACCGCACCAGATCCAGCCACTGTTGGTCTGAACATCGTCACTGGCGTGCCAGCAACGCAGCAGGTGAACTTGGCGCTGGTGAATGCCTTCGGATTCGGTGGGCAGAACTCGGCACTCCTCTTCGCGAAATGGGAGAGCCGCTAATGCCCGAGAAGCGCCGCGTCCGCCTACAGAAGAGCGCACGTCGTGCCCTTGAGGCGGCGCGCGAGGCGGCACGTCGTGCGCGCGGCGACGCCCCTGAGGTGGTGGCAACTGGTGATGTCACACCACCGTCGACGCCAGCGATCGAGCGACTCGCGCCTCGGGATCCATCACGCCTAGTTGAAAGCGCGCTGCCAGCAGCCGCCGCTCCAGTGCAGAACATGCCTCCCCGACCCCGGAAGGGGGAGAGCCGCAGCGGTGTGCGCCTGCCGACCAACCTGCCACTGACGAGCGACGATGCCGCCCTGATTGAGTTGATTGATCGCCTCGCGGTTGTCGCGGATGGGAGCGGCCTCGCCGAGGTTGAGCTCACCGCGGGGGGCACTCGCGTTGTCGTGCGCAGCCGCAGCGCGGTGCAGGGGAGCCACGTCGTGATGGCCGCCGCACCGGCACCGCAGACCACCGCTAGCGCTGCCGCAGTCCCACTGCCAACGGGGACAAAGCCCGCGCCAACCGCGCCAACCGCGCCAGCGAGCGCCGCGGCGCCGAGCGGCCCCGTCGTGAATGCACCGCTCACCGGCATCTTCTACGCCGCCCCGTCACCTGGCGCTCCAGCATTCATCTCCGTCGGATCGATCGTGGCGGTTGGCCAGCCGATCGGCCTCATCGAGGCGATGAAGCTCTTTAACGAGATCAAGAGCGACAAGGCGGGTCGCGTGGTGCGCATCATTGCGCAAGATGGCCTCCTCGTGAAGGCGAAGACGCCGATCATTGAGGTGGAGCCAGCATGAGCGGCCCAGTGACCGACGGCGACGCTACACGTATTGGCGGTGAGACCGGCTTGGCGGCGCTGCCGAATCGCACCACCCACATCGTCGGCTGGGGGCATGAGGTACCGAAGGCGGTCGTTACGAACGCCGATCTCGAGAAGATCGTGGAGACAAGCGACGAGTGGATCAGCACGCGCACGGGCATTCG
>JBAXWE010000023.1:0-15235 GCA_037128565.1 bacterium | reverse complement strand
TTCGAGCAGGACCGCCCCGTTTGTATCGCTGATGTGTAGGACATTCAGTGCCTGCAACAGGCGAGATCGCGCATCAATTTCGTTGGCAACCATCGGCGCCCAGGTCTCCTGGGGCACCGGGCCGAAGATCGCCCCCGCGTCGCTCCAGAAGGTTCCAATGCGCAGGAGATCAACAGTGATCCCACCAAGTTCAATGATACGGCGCTCAGTCACGTGGCTTGGCGACCCTCGCTCCATCATGCGCCTGCTGTTCATCGTCGAATCCAACGTGCGCCGCCGACGCGGTTGGCTCCGTTTGACCCTGGTAGCGGCTGCGCAGTTCGCTGCTGCCATACGGTCGATCAACTGGGGAGGACATCCGATGGAACGAGATCTGACCGATACGCATCCCTGGGTAGAGCGCGATGGGTAACCGCGCAACATTCCCAAGCTCAAGCGTGAGATTGCCAACCCAACCAGGATCAACGTAGCCAGCGGTGGAGTGAATCAGTAGTCCGAGTCGTCCGAGCGACGATTTCCCATCCAGCCGACCGAGGAGCGAATTTCCGAGAGAGATCTTCTCACGGGTTTGGCCGAGAACAAACTCTCCTGGGTGCAACATGAACTGCTCGCCATCTGCTACGCGTTCGATCTCGGTGAGGCCCGGTTGTTCTACGCGCGGATCAATGAAGCCGTAGCGATTGTTGCGAAAGACTCGGAAGGTTCCGTCCAGGTGTAGGTCAACGGAGGCAGGCTGCACATCAACCGCATCAAAGGGTGTGATCGCAACCTCGCCCGCCGCGATTGCCGTGAGAATGTCGCGATCAGAGAGGACGCTCATACTTCGCTCTCCACCGGTCGAATGCGGCGCTTCCCCTTCCCTGCGCTCTTCTCGGTGAGCAGCTCATCCACTTCACGCTTAAGCGTTTCAAGGTCCTCAAACGATTGGTAGACGCTGGCAAAGCGGATGTAGGCGATCTGGTCAATTTCACGGAGCGCCGCCATGGTCAACGCGCCAATGCGTGCGGATGAGAGTTCAGTAGCGCCGCTTGCTCGGATCTGCGCCTCGATCGCCTCGACGGCACGCTCTGGCGCATCTACTGGTACAGGACGACGGGTGAGCGCGCGGCGCAGCCCCTCGAGCAGTTTCTGGGAGTCGTACTCTTGTCGCTCGCCGGAGCGTTTGGTCACGTAGAGCTTAGCCAGCTCAGCGCGCTCGTAGGTAGTCACACGCGTGCCACAGATGCGACATGCACGGCGTCGGCGAATCACGGCACCATCATCAAGGTCGCGCGAGTCAACAACGCGCGTATCCGGCTCCTTGCACGATGGGCAACGCACCCTCGCTCCTCCTCACCTTCGCACCGCTGCGCGCGGCACCACCGCAGGTTGCGGTCTCTGGGAGAGTCTACACACGATCTTGTGTGCGAAGCCACCTCGCGGGGGGCTAAGGGCGGTCGCGCTCGCCGATTGCGTCGCTGGCGTGCTCCAAGACGGGGAGCAGGATGGCCAGACCATCACGCACTGCGCCGCTCCCCCCAGGGAGGTTCACGATGAGCGTCCCCTTAGCCACGCCAGCCACACCGCGGGAGAGGATTGCGGCGGGGGTCTGGGATCGCCCCAGCATGCGGATCGCATCCGGGATGCCCGGAATCACGCGCTCTAAGAGCGGCGCGGTTGCGTCTGGTGTGACATCGCGGGAGCTCAACCCCGTTCCACCAGCGGTCAAGATGACGTCAACGGTGCCGATGTACTGCTCGAGGGCGGCGCGTATGGCCTCAAGCTCGTCGGGCGCCTGCGCTCGCTGCACCTCCCAGCCGTGGGCCACGAGCGCGGCTGCGGCGAGCGTACCCGCCTTATCTTCACGCTCGCCGGCATGAATGGAATCGCTTACCGTGAGCACGAGAATCGATCGGGGCGAATCACTCATGCGCGCATACTACTGCTACGCAACGCCAACGAGGCTACGAATAATCAAAATGGCGGCCCCTGCACCAAGGAAGAGGTTTAGCAACATGAATCGGCGCCACGCGGCACGTGCCGCCTGATGCGTTGGGCGACCCGCGATCAGCGGTAGAAGCGAAAGCATGCTCGCCAGCGGCAAGAGCGCTCCAATGCGCTGAAGTGGTTCACCTTGCATAAGCAGGAGGAGCCCGGCCATCGCGTAGAGCGAGATGGCAAACCAGCCTCCGCCACGAACGCCGAGCAGTGTTCCGACCGTATTGATCTGACTCTCCCTATCGGCATCCACATCCTGCAACGCGCCCACCACGTGGCTCCCCATATTCCAGCAGAAGAAGGCGGCCAGTGGCGCCAACCAGGCGTGCTGAAGCGCACCGCCAAGGGCAAGGCCAGCAACTGCAGGGATCACAAAATGCGTGGCGGAGATTACAGCATCAAGAATCGGAATCGAACGTGCCCGTAGCAACCATGGTGCGCTGTACATCGTGGCAAATAGGATCGCGAGAAGGCACATCATAGGAACGATCGCGGTGCCAGTGAGAGTGAGGGCTGCACCCGTTCCGGCTGCAGCGAGGAGGAGGATCCGCAGCGCCGGAAGATCTGCAGTACGAAGCAGCGCGCCTTCGGCGCCACCCTTGCGCGGATTCTTTCGGTCAGTCGCGAGATCATAAAGATCGTTGATACCGTAGAGGTAGAGGTTGTAGGCGATTCCCCACCAAAGGACGAGCGGCAAGAACCACGCACCGACCGACTCCCCCGCCCCAGCGGCAATCGCACCGCCAACAAACGGTAGGGCCGTGTTGATCCACGAAATCGGACGCGACGCGAGGAGCAGCCGCCACCAGCGGCCATTAGATACGCGCGCGGCGGCGACCAGCTGAATGGTAATCAGCGCAAATGCGCCGGCGTAGAGCAAGTCTTCAACTGGGGCAAGACCAATAATCACGCCTGAACGTGGCGCACTTGGATAGTGAAAGAGGCCCGCCGCACACATGATGTTGTCAAAGATGAGCGTCAACACCAGAAAGATCACCACGCTCCAGCGGCTTGCCGCGTGCCGTGTCATCAGTGGCGCAGCACCAAGCAACGATCCAGCCGCTAGCGCTGCGGTTGTCGCCGTATATTCGCCGCCGACATCAGCAACACGCGCGACACCAAATGTGCAGAGACTAACCAGGAGAGCCGAAGCGATCCGCCGTGCTGAAAGCGGCGTTTCGCGCTCTCGCCCGAGAGGCCGGCCGATACTCACCAGGACTACGACTAAAGCAGCGAGTGCAGCGAGAAGTGGCCCCTCTTCAATTGGTAGCCCGGCATCAAGCGCACCGTGGCCAGGAAGCATGAGGAGCGTGGCTGAGAGTGGCGTTGCAAACCAACCACGCCAGATGCCAACCGCATCGACCAGAAGAAATGCGATCGTCGTGATTACCACCGTAGGGAGTAGCACCTGGCGAGTCACGGGCAAGGCGTACCGCCTGACGAGACCGTGTACTCCGAAGGCCGAGAGCCCGATCAGAGCAAGATAGACGGCTCCCATCACCGTGTTCGCGTTGTGCTTCGGAAAGAGATGAGGGAGATAGCTGCGAGCGCAAGACAGAAGAGGAGCGCCGCCAGTATCCAGAACGACTCCGGATACAGCTGTACCAGACGATCTGTCGCAGGGTTAAACGTCCATGTTCCTGCGGCAAAGAAGAGTCCGTGGAAGAAGGAGAACGTTGCGTCGAACGCGAGTGCGAAGGCTGCGGTCGCGCCAAGCGCACCGACGGCAATGAGCAGCGCCCCGTCGCGCATTGCCACCCGCAGCCACCGGCGGCGGCGAATGCGGACAGCGAGCAAGAGGATCAGTCCGCCTATTCCGCCCGCAAGCACCGTCCGAAGGAGCCCACCAACATCGACGAGATGGGACCGCTCTCCGGCGGAGAGCAGGGGGGCACCCCCGAGAGGGGCATCGAAGGCACCATCTGTCAGTAGGTCCCCGACCAGGGCGTCAGAAAGCGTATCGGCCACGTCAGGCTCAACACCGAGCACCGCTGGGGCATCGCTCACTCGCAGCAAGAGGTGCACGATGGGGGGCGTGAGAAAGATCGCTGTCGTGGTAGCGATGGTCAGGAATGCAGCGGCCACGGCGAGGAGCACCCGCCGCAGGAGGCGGCGGAGGGGCTTCACGCGTCGGCGAGGACTTGCCCCTGCTCCCACCACGAGCGGAGAGAGAGTGGGTCAGGGAGTGGCAGGCCGAGTGTCTGTGCGGTCGCCAAAACGACCCCCTGGAACTGCTCCCACGGCGCCGCAGCAAGAGTTTCAACGCCAAGGAATCCCGCCTGGGCCAAGAGTTCGTGTTCAGCAGGTCCCAGGAAGGCGAGATTCAGCAGGAGTGCCTCGTCGCGCCACTCGGCAACATCCGCGGTCGTGGCATCCGTCTGGTCCGCCAGGGTCTGGCGCCGAGTTGGGGTCTCGGTGCGTTCCAGCAGCAGCCCTGTCGTGAAGATCCCCTGCGCCTCGAGGCGCGCAAGGTGGACCGGCTCGATGCGCGTGAGCTCCGTTATTGCTGGCATTGCTCCCCCTTCCGCTTGATCGCAGCCTAGCGCCTCTCGCACCGATTTGGGGACAACCAATTGTTACAGTTTACTGTAACAATTACAATTATTGCGGAATCTGAACACTTTGGCGGGGATTTGGGATAATGCCCGCAGCGATCCGAAGAGGTCGCAGAAGCAAAAAGGGAGGTCCATTGATGAGTCCGCAGGACGCCTATCAATTGGTCTATAACTTCATGTCCCTCGCCATCGCGGCGATGGGCGCAAGCTTCTTCTTCTTCGTCTCCGCTCGCGGAGCACTGAAGGAGGGGAACCGGATGGCGGTCACGCTTTCGGCCACAGTTGTGCTGATCGCGTTCTACCACTACATCCGAATCTTCGACTCGTGGGTTGCCTTTGGCACCTCGGGCGGAGCGGTTCCGTTCAACGAGGCATACCGATACGTGGACTGGCTCCTCACGGTGCCACTCCTCGTTGCCGAGCTCGTGCTCGTGCTCAAGCTCGACAAGAAGCTTGAGAGCACGCTGCTCAAGCGAAACGTGCTCTATGCGTTCTTGATGATCGCAACGGGCTACGTCGGCGAGTTGACGAATGTCACCTCGGTTGACCTCGCTTCACCGCGCACCATTTGGGGCGCGATTAGCTCGGTCTTCTTCGTCCTGATCCTCCGCGACCTGTTCGGCGGCATTGATGCCTCGATCAAGAAGCAGAGCAAGGACATCCAGGGGATCTTCAAGATCCTTCGCGTCGTGCTTATTGCGACGTGGGGCGTCTACCCAATCGCCTATCTGCTCCCAGCTATCGCTGGCAACCTCGGCCTTACGGCCCAGGACGGCCTCGTGCTGAAGCAGGTCGGATACACGATTGCCGACATCCTGGCCAAGCCGGGCTACGGTCTCCTCATTTGGAAGATCGCAACCCTGAAGAACGGTTCTTCGAAGTAATCCACTTCCGGCGGGCAACCGTCGGGTTCGGATACAGGAAAAGGCCCGGGGGAAACCCCGGGCCTTTTCTATGGTCAGCGAAATGGTCGGGGCGACTGGATTCGAACCAGCGACCTCTTGCACCCCATGCAAGCGCGCTACCAAGCTGCGCTACGCCCCGAATGGGTCCAAAGTTTTGGCAGTGTATCAGGAAGCCTAGCGCCACTCCCCCGCTGGTGAGCGACCGAGCAGCGCTCGGGCGAGCGCTTCAATAGTCGTACCGCCATCAAGTGCTGCAACCACCGCTGCCGTGATTGGCAACTCCAATTTATGCGCAGCGGCAAGCTGCAGCGCTCCGTGCGCGGTACCTATTCCCTCAACGGTGGCGCCAATCTTATCGACGGCAGCTTGCACGCTCATACCACTCGCGAGCAGTGCGCCAAGTTTTGCGTTGCGCGAACCGGTATTTGATGAGGTGACAACGAGGTCACCAACACCTGCGAGCCCACAAGCGGTCTCCGTTCGCCCACCGCAGGCTTCTGCCAGACGTGCCATCTCCGCTACGCCACGCGCAAGCAGCGCCGCTGCAGCATTCTCGCCATACCCCAGGGCACGCACGCCACTCACGGCAATCGCAATGACGTTCTTAAGTGCTCCGCTGATCTCAACGCCGACCAGGTCGTCCGTCAGATAGAGTCGGAGGGTTGGCCGAACCAGCCGCGTGCGCAGCACCTCTATCAGTTGCGCTGGTCCAGCAAGTACGGCTGCGGCAGGCTTTCCAATGGCGATCTCACTGGCAAGGTTTGGACCGGACACCACAGCAAGTTGATTTGGATTAGCACCCGCCGAAATCAGTGTCTCTGACGGCCGAGCGCCGTTGAGCGACAACCCTTTGGAAGCAATAACCACGGATGCGTTCCCCGCAGCGTGCACGATCTGCTTGGCTGTCTCTAGATCGAGCTCAGTGGAAGGTATCGTCACGACAAAGGTGTCTTCGTCGCGCAGCGAAGGGAGCGGCTCTGTGGCACTGAAGATGTTGATCGCGTCAGGCAGCGTAACCCCCGGGAGGCGTCGTGCATTGACTCGTGCACGACGAAGGAGCACCGCCTCGTCAGTGGTCCGTGCCAAGAGCTCAATGTCGGCTGCGGAGCGACCCTCGCCCTGCTCCTGGCTCCAGAGGAGCGCCAAGGCGGTCCCCCAGGCGCCAGCGCCGAGAATACGGATGGTGCTCATGCGCGTGTGGCTGGCTTCGCCTTTGCCGGTGCCCGCTTCGTTGAGCGCGATGAGCGACCGCGCTCTCGCCCCTCTTCAGCTTCGCGCTCCCGTACAACGATGCGAATCGGCGTCCCCATCAGGGGGTACTTCTCTCGGATCTGATTCTCGAGGAAGCGCTGCCAGGTGAAGTGCACCTGAGCGGCATTTCGTGCGAAGACGACGAACGTTGGGGGTGGCGTCGCGGCCTGGGCGGCATAGAGGATCTTCGGTCGCTTACTGCCGCTATGGGCCGGCTCCTGGCGTGCTACCGCTTCGGCGATCAGGCGGTTCAACACCCCCGTCGGGATGCGTAGATTCCGAGCATCAGCGGCGGCGACGGCAGCATCGAGCACCTTCGTCGCTCGCAGCCCAGTCACCGCTGAGATAGAGACGAGCGGAGCGAAATCGAGGAACGGAGCCTGGCGACGGAGCTTCCCTTCGATCTCGTCGAACGTGAAGCCATCCTTCTCAATTAAATCCCACTTATTCAAGACCAGCACAAGGCCCTTCCCCGCGTCAATCACGGAGCCAGCTATATGCAAATCCTGCGCCTGCAGACCGGTCGAGGCATCAATGAGCAGCAGCGCAACATCAGCGCGATCCAGCGCACGCACCGAGCGTACCGTCGCCCACTTGTCTGCCGACGGGCCGGAGGCAACCTTGCCGCGCTTACGAATACCCGCGGTGTCGACAAGGGTGATCTGACGCCCTGCGTGGAGCAGTGTCTCGTCAATAGCGTCGCGCGTTGTACCCGCTACTGCGCTCACCACGGTGCGTTCGCTTCCAATCAGCTTGTTGAGGAGGCTCGACTTGCCGACGTTCGGCCGCCCAACGATGGCGACGGTTACCTCGCCCTCCACGTAGGCACTGCCCGCGTCTTCTGGGAGCGCTTCGAGTCGCTCAACGATGACGTCGAGAAGATCACCGGAGCCGATTCCGTGCTGCGCGCTGACTGTATGTAAGCGATCAAACCCGAGGATGGAGAACTCCTGGGCGGCGCGGTCGCGCTCAATGTTATCCGCCTTATTGGCCACAAGGATGATCGGCTTGCCACTGCGGCGCAGCAGCTGCGCCACTTCAGCGTCGCCAGGATTTGGGCCAGTTGCCGCATCCACGAGTAGCAGAATGAGGTCGGCGGCATCTACAGCGATGCGTGCCTGGTCTTGCACGCCAATTTCGATCGGATCACCCACGGCGGGCTGCATGCCGCCCGTGTCCACAATACGAAAACGCATGCCATTCCACTCAACAATGCCGATTAGTCGATCTCGGGTCGTACCGGCGCGGTCTTCAACGACCGCACGACGCTCTCCGACGAAGCGATTAAAAAGTGTGCTCTTCCCTACGTTCGGACGACCGACTAGCGCAACGAGTGGCAGGCGACGCGGTAAGGACTCAATTTCGACCTCATCCTCGCTCATGCTGGTACACCGTTGGTGATTGATGTGGTGCGATATTGCGGCGTTGCAGCGGCCTCGAGGGCCTCTCGAGCGATGGAGGCTGCATTCTTGCGGACGTGATCCGTGCCCCCAAGTTCCGCAATTCTACGTGCCACGCGCTCAAGATCCTCGATTGGCGTACTCGTGCCACCGGTGATCCCAACGGTGTGGATGTTCGTGAATAGGTTTGGATCGTTGAGCGCCTGTGCCGATTCAATCTGTACGGCATGAGTCCCGCCAATCTCGCAAAGTCGTGTGAGCTCTTTCGTGTTGGCACTTCGTGTACCACCAACCACGATCATCAGCTGGACCTCGCGCGCGATTGCGATGGTGTCCTCTTGGCGCCGAATCGTGACGGGGCAGACAGTATTGATAACTTTCAACTCATGGCAGCGTGAGACGAGGAAGGCGGCGAGACGCTCAAACTTCCAAGGTGGCTGGGTCGATTGGGTGATCAGCGCCATACGCTTCCGGCGTGGAATCGAGGCCCAATCCTCCTCTTCGTCAACCAGAATGGCGTTTGGGGCGAACCCGAGCAGGCCAACGACTTCTGGGTGATTCGGTGTGCCGAGGAGAACGATCTCGTACCCCTCTTCGACGAGTCGAGCGAGCTCGCGATGCTCTTGCGTCACCCAGGTGCAGGTGCCATCGATCACCTCAAGACCGCGAGCTGCCGCGCGCCCAAGTACCTCTGGAGTAACACCGTGCGCGCGAATGACGACCGCGGTTCCTGAAGCCACCTCATCGAGATGGTCCACATTCTCAATGCCGCGAGCGCGCAGGTCGGCGATCAGCCCCTCGTTGTGAACGACATGCCCCAGGGTATGGGTCTCTTTTCCAGAGGCGCGGGCGACCTTGGCCTTATCGATGGCCTCACGAACGCCATAGCAGACGCCCGTGCGCTTCGCGATCACGATGTTCTCAACACTTCCCATGTGGGTATTATCGCCCACCCTGCCCCTAGGGCTGATTCGCCTCCGGAAGGAGGGCTGCAACGGCGCCGTGGATGGCGCCACTCACCGCAGCGAGCTCGGGTCGTGACCCCTCCGCACTCGGAAGCACCACAGGCGCTCCAATGGTGAGGGTGACGAGAGGGACGCGGCGTGGGATGAGAGAGCCCTTCCGCCAGAGTCCGTCCGTGCCCGTCACCGCAACGGGTAGAACGGGGACGCCACTCCGCAAGGCGAGGAGGGCCGCCCCATCACGAAACGGGCGCAGGATGCCGTCGGGAGAGCGTGTCCCCTCTGGGTAGATGCCGAGAATTCGCCCCTCGCCCAAAATGCGTTCGGCCAACCGGAACGCCTCGAGATCGGCGGCGCCGCGCCGCACCCCAAAGACACCATTCACCCGTAAGAACCAGCCGACCAGCGGCCAGCGCATCGCCTCCGCCTTCCCCATCCAAGTCATTGGCCGACCCGTCGCAGGGGTGAGCCAGCAGGCGAGCAAGACGGGATCAACCCATGAGATGTGATTTGAGGCGAGCAGCACCGCCCCCGTCGCGGGGATCCGCTCAAGGCCGTTCACCACGATCTCGCCTGCCAGACGCTGCATTGCCCAACGACCGAAACGCTCCGAGAGACGCATGCCGAGTGGGATGCGTTCCGTCGTCATCGCGCGACCTTACGTGCCTCAGCCACAACCCGCTCCACCACATCGGCGAGCGCCATCTCATCGGTGTGAATGATGGTGGCGTCAGCTGCCGCAACGAGCGGCGCGACGGGGCGAGCGCGATCCTCAGCATCACGCCCAATCAGGCTGCTAAGGATGGCCTGATGCTCCGATGACCCGACTGAGAAGCCACGCTGTAGTGCCCGACGTTCCGCACGTGCCTCCGCGGTTGCATCAAGGTAGATCTTGCAGTCGGCGTCGGGGAGCACCACTGTGCCAATGTCACGACCTGCAAGAACGGATCCACCACGCGCCGCCACGTTACGCTGCACCGCACGGAGAGCATCACGAACGCTCGCGATCGATGCGACCGCAGGAACGTAGAGCTCAACATCGGCGGCTTCCAACTGTGCAGTGTCAAGCGCCACGCCCCCGACTACTATGGCGTAGCTCAAACCGCCCCCTCGGGCATCAGTAGTTCGAGCCAATTCCGTAAGGTCTTGGCGCAACTGCTCGAAAGTTGCGCCAGCAACACCTGCAGCAGTGATTGGGGCCGTAAGCCAACCGAGATCAATGGCCCGTCGGGTAATCGCCCGGTAGAGCAGGCCGGTGTCAAGGAATCCAATGCCGAGCTCCTCCGCCACGAGCCGACCGACACTGCTCTTCCCACTTGAGGCAGGGCCGTCAATGGCGATACGCATTATCGGTTCGTTGGTGCGACCGGTCGCGCCTTGCTCTTTGGTGCGGCAACGAGCGCGCGCGTTAGTTCCGCTCGCTCCGAATCCGTAATTAGTCGTAGTTCACCTGCAGCGAGTCCGCCGAGGCGCACCGGTCCATATCCGACGCGGATCAGGCGCAGGACGGGGTGACTGATCGCGCCATACAGACGCCGAACCTCATGGTGACGCCCCTCCCCAATCGAGATGAAGCTCCACTGGCCGGGGTCCATGTCACCACCGCGCACATCCTCCGGTAGATCGTCATCACGGTGAATGCCGCGTGCTTCGATTGCATGAGCCCAGCCGTCGGTGAGCCGGATGCCTGCTCGAAGCCGTTGAAACTCTGCCTCCCCAACCATCGCCTTTGTGGCTGCGGCGTAGGCACGACGCAGGCCGGCACGCGGGTGCGCGAGAGGTGAGACGACACGACGCTCCTCTGTGAGCAGCAGGAGGCCTTCGCTCTCTCGGTCGAGTCTCCCAATCGAGAGCATGCGCGCTGCGCGCTCAACGCCGAGTGCAGGGGTTAGCGCTTGCGGCAAAGTGACGGTGGCGTAGGGGTCAGCATGCGTGGTGGTGACGCCGACCGGTTTGTACCAAGCAAACACCTCTGCACCGCCCAGTTCATCCCCAGTCTCCACAGAGGGGCGAGGCTTTGCTACGAGCGCTTTGCCATCAAGCTCGAGTGGGGATAGCGCATCGAGGCGCTCCCCCAGCGCCACGGCACGTCCCGCCGTAGTGACACGATGCCCAGCAATTGCCGTATCAGCGCCGCGGCGAGAGAGGCCAGAACGTTCGGCAACGAGGACGTTGACGCGAATCAGATCAGTCAGTTGCGGCGTCCTCTTGCGCAGGCGTGCTCGGCGCATCAGCAGCAGCTTCTTCGTCGGGTACGGTCAGCGATTCAGGAGCCTCACTACGCAGTTCAAGGTGGCGAAGTGCTTCAGCATCGCCCTCAAGCGCTGGGAGATCAGCCAACGAACCGAGACCGAATCGGCGGAGGAACTCAAGCGTCGTTGCGTAGCGAATCGGACGCCCAGCTGTCTCTAAGCGACCCGCCTCCTCAATGAGCCCTCGCTCTAGGAGCATGCGGAGTGCGTAATCGGCATCAACACCGCGAATCTCTTCAATGCCGCCCTTGGTGACGGGTTGGCGATATGCGATCACGGCGAGTGTCTCGAGCGGGGCTGCAGTCAAGTCAGAGCCACCTGTGCCAACCCAGGCGAGGACCGCGCGGGCCTGCTTCGCGCCGCTGGCCAGCTGTAACTCATCTCCGTGCGTAATGAGGGTGATTCCGCGCTGCGCGAGGTTCGCGGTAAGCGCCGTGACAAGTCGATCGAGATCCGCCTTGGATGCTTCAAGAAGCTTCGCGGCCTCTCGCCGGGTGATGGGGCGGTCGACAACAAAAAGCAGTGCCTCAAGATCTTCGACCGTCGCCACCCACGGCGCTGCGGCCACGACCTGTTCCTTGTCGCTCATTCGCTTACCCCCTGCAGAATTGTGATTGGTCCCCAGAGCGCATCTTGACGCACCTCAACCTCTCGCCGCTTGGACAGCTCCAGGAGCGCTAAGAATGTCACGGCGATGAAGGAGCGGTCTTGTCGGTCGCCGAGCAGGGTCTCAAGGTCTACGCCCACCACCCCGTTGAGCCGCACCGCATCAAGGATGGCTGCAAGCCGCTCGCCGATAGAGACTTTCATCCCCACCGGGGCGGCCGAGAGGGCGGCGAGTGGTTTGCGTCGCAGGGCGATACGCACCATCGCGCGAAGGAGACGCTTCGGATCTGACTGCATCGGCACGATCGGCTCAACTGGTGCCGCCTTCGGGCCAGGGAGCTGGCGCGTCGGGGGTTCGCGGTACCAGAGTGGCTGCGCCAGGCGGTCACCCAAAACGCGGGCGGCATCTCGGAAGATTCGGTAGCGCAGCAGTCGAATGCGCAGCGTGTCGGCCTCATCCTCAACATCCAGATCGTTCTCCAGGTTTGGAATGGCGCTAATCGGACGTGGGAGCAGCGCGCGACTCTTGAGGACAATGAGCTGAGCCGCCACGGAGACGAACGACGAGAGCGTCTCGAGACGATCGTCTGGAATCTCCGCAAAGTAGCGTAGGAACTCGTCGGCGAAGCCGGCGAGTGGAACGCGGCGCACATCCAACTCATCGCGCTCGATGAGCGCGAGAAGTAGGCCATATGGGCCGCTGAACTCCCCCAGCGCCACGTAGGAGCGCGTTCGTCCGAAGAGTCCACCCTGCTCTCTGCGGAAGATGACCCCCTCAATGTCGGGGACCGATGGATCAGGGAGCTCAAAGCCCTCTGCGATGCCGCGAACGCTCATCGCGTCACTCCGCTGTCGAGGTCAAGGAGTAGACGAGCGCGTGCATCGAGCGCAGATGCTTTGCGACGGTGAGTGGTGTACGACTCCTGGTTCGCCAGCTCCTGAAGGATTGCGATCGTGGCACGTGACGCGCCAATCTTGGCCGCAAACTGTGGCGCGGCGGATGCGTGAAGACGTAATGTTTGTCGTGCGCGTGCGAAGGGGCCACGTGGGCGACCTGTGACCGGAGAACCTTCAAGCACGTGCAGCACGCGTGGCAGAAGGCCGACCTGTCCCTTCGGAAGGTCGTGCAGCAGCGCAGCGAGTTGATCGTCGCCCTTCGCACCAAGGCGGCGGAGGCTGGCTGCAGTGCGCGTTGCGGAAGCCTGGTCGGCGGGGTGAGCAGCGGCAAAAGCGCGTCGCGCTCGTGGTGTCGCGCCTAACGTTCGCAGGTGCGCGTCGCCCTCTGCGCCGACAGGCTTGGCGAGGCCGAGGCGCGCCCCCTTCTGACGGCTAACCGCCTGAAGGTGCGAAAGCACCTGCTGGAGTCGGTGGGCACTGGTCACAACATTCACACGCGAATCCTACCGCCTCACGGGCCGCCTAGGCCCTCGGGTGGGCCTTCCGATACGAATCCCGCACGTGGCTCCCGAGAAGGTGGGTGTAGAGCTGGGTCGTTGCGATATCGGCATGGCCGAGAAGTTCCTGAACCACGCGGAGGTCTGCCCCACCATCAAGGAGGTGTGTCGCAAACGAATGGCGCAACGTGTGGGGGTGAATTTCGCGGCCGAGGCTTGCAGCCACCGCAGCGCTACGTATGGCCGCCCAAGCCGACTCCCTCCGCAGCCGCACGCCCCCGCGCGCCAGGAGGAGCGCCTTTGGCTCTGGTGCAGACCCGCTCGCGCGACTCGGCGTTTGCTGGTGGATCTCACGCCAGTGACCGAGGTAGGCCTGAATCGCATCGAGGGCCGGCTCACCAATGGGGACGATGCGCTCTCGACGGCCCTTCCCAAACAGGCGCACTGAACCGTCAGCTAGATCCAGGGAGTCAAGGTCCAGATCAACGATCTCACTGACGCGGCCACCCGAGCCGTAGAGGAGTTCGCCGAGTGCGCGGTTCCGCGCCGCGTTCGCACGTGCGAAGTCGCTCTCGTCGGCGGGAGTGCCAAGTGCGGTTAGTAGGCGTTCAACCTCTTCTACGCCCAACACCGTCGGCAGGGTACGCCGTGATCGTGGCAGGTCGATCTCATCACTGATTGATCGCGCGATGATCCCTTCGCCTTCAGCGAATCGATATAGGACGCGCAAGGCTGCAGCTCGCCGCCGCATCGTCGAGAGCGCGTTGCCCGGCTGCGCAATCCACTCCTGCGCCGCCTTGGCGGAGCTCTTCCAGGCACCGCTGGCGCCGAGCGATTGCGCAAATGACTGATAGTCCCCGCGATACGCGGCAAGTGTGCGCGGTGCGAGATTGCGCTCTACACCGAGGTAGAGGATGCACGAGTCAATCAGGCGGTCAATCTCGCCCCGTGAGGCCGTGGACATTAGCGGCCGCGACGTGCGTTGGCCAAGAGTTCGTTGGCGGCGGCGGTTGCGCCGCTGCCAGCCCCTTCGCCGGCCAACATGGCGGCAAGTTCTACCACCCGCTCTTCGTCGGTAAGGCGCTGCACCTGCGTAAGCGTACGCCCATCAACCTCACGCTTTGAGACGCGCAGATGAATGTCGGCTTGTGCCGCCACCTGCGGTAAGTGCGTGACACAGAGGACCTGGTGCTGTGCGGAGATGCGGCGCAGGCTTCGGCCGAGGGTCTCCCCCGCCCGTCCGCCAAGCCCAGCATCAATCTCGTCGAAGACCAGGGTGCGCGCTTCGCTTGCGTCGCTGAGCGCCTCTTCAATGGCGAGTGAGACGCGACTTAACTCGCCGCCAGAGGCAATCTTGGCGATTGGTCCCGCTGGTTCGCCCGCATTCGGGGCAAACATGAACGAGACGTCGTCTCCGCCCCCCTGATCAACAGCGCACGGCAGCCCGTCAACGAGTGGATCGCCATCTGTGCCGCCGCGGGGCGCAAGTGGGATTGCGAAGCTTGCTGGCAGCTCGAGCGCGGTCAGCGCGGCATTCACCGCCAATGTCAGCGTGGCGGCACCCGCCCGACGCACCGTCCGAAGTGCGGTGGCCGCCTCGCCGATGCGGGCGCTGAGCGCGGTGAGCTGCTGGGTAATCGCAGTGCGGCGCTCCTCGGCGCCATCGAGACGCTCTACCTCTTCTCGTGCACGCGTGAGGGCCACCAGGAGGCCCGCCTCGTCGGTGCGAAATCGTCGCTGCAGCGCCAAGAGGAGCGCCAGGCGATCCTCAAGTTCACCCAGGCTGCGCGTCCCTCCCGCGAAGGGTGTGAGACCAGCAGCCTCGCGACCAAGGTCATCAATCTCAATGGAGAGTGCGCTCACCCGCTCTTGTAGCGGGGTGGCGTCGCCATCGAGGCGCGCGAGTTCCCGCGCGATTCGCTCGGCACTCGCC
>JBAXWE010000022.1:0-17608 GCA_037128565.1 bacterium | reverse complement strand
GCGCACACGTGCGCGTCGCCCAGGTGGTGGCACTCCGCGCGGGCCACGCCCAACCTTTAGGTTCGGACTACGGACCCTCTTCCTACCGCTCATCCTGGTGCTGGTCATCGTTGGCGGCCCCGTTATCGGACTGCTCACCGATGCGCGTTGGTTTGAATCCCTCGGTGCCAGCGCCCTCTTCTGGCAGCGGCTGCAACTTCAGGGTTCGCTCTTTGTCGGCGGAACGCTCGCCGCACTCGCACTCCTGATGATCAGTCTCGTTGTGGCTGGGCTAATCGCCCGCCGCCTCGGTGGCGAGCCGACAAACTCCGGCACACCACGAGAGCCCCGAACCCCGCTCATGGATGAACGCGGAAATCTGCGCCCTGAAGGGATTGCAGATTCCCTACGCGGACTCTTTGGGGCTGATGGTGATGGCACCGCACGAAGTGCTGGTGCCACGATCGGCAACGGCGCCCTACGGATTGGGGCTGTCGTTGTCGCACTTCTGATCGGCGCACAGGTTGCCGCTAACTGGCAGCAGATTGCGCTCTGGCAGAACGCTGTGCCGTATGCGGCAGATGGCTCAGCTGTCGATCCAGTCTTCGGCCGTGATATCTCGTTCTACCTCTTCAGCCTCCCAGTTCTGCGCCTCGCGCAGGGCCTTGGCATTCTGCTGTTGGCGAGCGCAACCGCGCTCGCAGCACTGCGCTACCTCCCGGCGATCGGCGCCCGTGGTCTCGGCGGCGTGGGAACGCTGCCGCGCCTCCATCTCGCGCTGCTGATCGGCGGCCTTCTTCTGGTCACCGCCTACGGATATCAGCTCGACAAGCTCGACCTCGTCTACTCACAGAACGGGGTGGCTACGGGTGTCTCCTATACCGACGCTACGGCGCGGATCCCCGGCCTCGACGCTCTCACCGTCATCGCTGCACTTGCCGCCGCCTTCTTGGTTGGCGCCGCAGTGACGCGCTCAACCTGGCCGCTGGTCCTCACCGCAACCGTCTGGTTCGGTGCATCGGCGGTACTTACCGGCATCTACCCAGAATTTGTGCAGCGCTTCCAGGTGACGCCAAACGAGTTTGCCCTTGAGCAGCCGTACATTGCGAACAACATCCGCATGACGAGGCTGGCGTTCGGCCTCGATGGCTGGACAGAGCGGCAGTACGACGGATCGGCAGACCTAACCACGACAGCCATTGCAGATAACTCGGAGTCATTTGCTGACGCACGCCTCTGGGACTATCGTCCGCTGCAGGCGACGCTTGATCAGCTTCAGACCGTGCGCCAGTACTACAACTTCTCCGACGTTGATGTTGATCGCTACGTTATTGACGGGAAGCAGCGGCTGGTGATGCTCTCGGCACGTGAGTTGAATCCACAGCGAGCCCTGCAGTCAGCCACCTGGGTGAATCGCCGCATCGCCTTTACGCACGGCATTGGCGTTGCCATGGTGCCAGTCGCCGGTGTTGCCAGCGGCGGACTGCCGCAGCTGATCATTCGCGACATTCCACCAGTTTCGACTGGCGGAGCGCCGGTTGTCAGTCAACCTCGTATCTACTTTGGTGAACTTGATGATGACTGGGTGATCGTTGGCGCGAAGACCGACGAGTTTGACTACCCGGTTGGCAATGATGCCAGTGGCTCTGGGGCCTCTGGCGACGCAACAACAAAGTGGAGCGGCACCTCGGGAATCTCGCTGAACACCTTCTTTGACCGACTCCTCTTTGCCGCGCGACTCGGCGACTTGAACCTGCTGATCAGCGACCAGATCACCGCTGATAGCCAGCTCCTCTGGCGCCGCACGGTGAGCGAGCGCATCTCAGCTCTCGCACCGTTCGTTACCTGGGACACGGATCCATATCTCGTCGTACGAGCCGACGGGGGGTTGAGCTACGTCGTTGATGGCTACACCACCAGCGATCACTTCCCGAACGCCAATGCCGCCGAGGGGAGCAGCGTGAACTACCTGCGCAATAGTGTGAAGGCAACAATTGATCTCTATACGGGCGAGACCGCGCTCTACCTGGTTGATGCCAAGGATCCGATTGCCCTTGCCTGGTCAAAGGTATTCCCTGGTCTGCTTCGTCCGCTCGACACGATGCCGGCCGACCTGCGCGCACACCTTCGTGTCGGCGCGAGTGGCTTCGACATCGCCACGCGGGTCTATGCGAAGTACCACGTGACCGACCCGCAAACCTTCTACCGCCAAGACGATGTGTGGACTGTCCCTGAGTCGTCGGCTGGATCACAGTCGCTCCCAGGTGAGTCGTACTACGTGCGCGTTCGCCTACCGGGGGAAAAGGGCACGGAGTTCACGCTGATCCAGCCGCTCGTCCCAACGAGCCGACCAAACATGATCGCCTGGGTTGCCGCACGCAACGATGGCGACTCGTACGGTCAAATCGTGAGTTACCGCTTCCCGAAGGACACCTCGGTCTTTGGGCCGAGCCAGGTTGGTGCCCGCATCGATGCAGACCCGATCATCTCGGCGCAGACAACGCTCTGGGATCAGTCGGGCTCAACGGTGACGCGCGGCAACCTCATCGTGACGCCGATCGGCGGAACGATTGTGTATCTGCAGCCGGTCTATCTCCAATCAACGGCGAGCTCGTTCCCAGAATTCCAGAAGATCGTCGCTGCAACTTCGACCAAGGTGGTCTGGGGGAATACCCTCTCCGAGGCACTCAATCTCCTTGTCGGCGGTGGCGTGATCGATCCGGGCGGCGGAACGAACCCTACCGACATTGCGGGACTCGTCTCAAAGGCCTCAACGCTCTTTGCGCAGGCGCAAACCGCGCTGAAGGCGGGTGACTTTGCCACCTACGGTGTGCGCATTAGTGAGCTGCAGGCGGTCCTCAAGGAGCTCTCGGCACTTACGGAGAACAGTAAGCCGTAGTGGCCAACGAATGAGCACAGCGCCACGCCCAGGGTTGCTCCAACTCGCGGGGCGTGAGGCGCCCGCGCTCTACGTGATCGGGCTCCTCTTCACCGTTGTCGGGCTGAGTGCTCTCGTCGCGGGAATCGCAGGTGCAGGGGTTGGTTTAGTGGTCCTCGCCTTGCTGTTCGCCGGTATCGGCGGTATCGCCCTCTCTGGTGCCTCAGCGCTCCAGCGCCGTGTCGATACCCCCGCCGTGGGATGGCGCGGCCCAGGTCCGTTAGCGATCTTCTGGACAACCATTCCGTGGGCCCTACTCGCACAACTCCTTGTTGCCGCGCTGCTCACCGCGATTGGCGCGGCGGCTGCGCTCAGCACACCAATCGGAACCCTTGCCCTAGCGGCGGCATCAAACCTTGCGACGATCCTGATCATCGGGCTCGTTGTGGTTGGCAGCGGTGCAGTCAGCTGGCGGGATCTCATCGTTGCCACACGAGCCGCATCGCCGAAGGCGCTGCCAACACCTGATCGTCGCGGCGGCTTCGCCGGAGATCTTTTCTGGGGCATCGCTCTTGCCCTTCCGATCCTGAGTGCCGCCGGCCTTTTTGCAGCCCTCGTGATGAACGGTACGGGCGTACGTGCCCCCGCGGTCTTACCACCAACAGTCAACGCTACGGACCTCGTCGCGAACGCCCTTACCGCGGGGCTGATCGCACCGATTGGCGAAGAGCTGCTCTACCGCGGCGTCATCGCACAAGCCTGGGCGCGGCAGTCCTCTGCACGTCGCGCGATCCTCTTCTCTGCGATCGTCTTTGCCTTCGCGCACACACTCACCATCGGCGGGACATCGGTAACCGATGCCGCGAGCGTGGCGGCGGTTGCCTTCCTCGTGCGCCTTCCACTTGGGATTGCACTCGGGTGGCTCTGGATTCGGCGACGTTCGCTCGTTGCGACCATTGCACTTCACGCCGTGTATAACCTGGCCATCGTCGCGCTCTCGTAGCGCTCCCACGTCATACGCGCCCGATACGTCGCGAGAGCGACGATGCGCTCGCCTTCGGTAGGGTGTCGGGAAAACGGCGGGCTCGCCACCCTGCCGGGGGTGCCAACTTCGGCCGCCCCTTCTACGCCGCGGAGGATTCATGAGTCTCGCCTTGGCGGCTGCCGTACCCAGCGACACGAGTCACGCGCAACGCAATCGCGATGAGCGATTTACTACTGCGCTTGCCACGCTGTTGCAGAATGGCGACGCATCCCACTCGGCTCGCGATCTCGTACAGCTCAGCGGTGGGCCAGCAGTCCTCATGCAGCGAGACCCAGTGGCCCAACTGCTGCACATTGGTGTGCCTCTCCAAACGGCAGAGCTCGTGGCCAGCACCATCGCCGCCGCCCGTGAGCTAACCGCCTGGTGGCCGGCGGAGCGAACGCGAGTTCAGGCGCCGGCTGACCTTGCCGCGATCGCACAGCCGATCTTCGGTAGGTCGGCCCAAGAGCAGCTACACATCGCCATCGTCGATGGGCGGAATGGGCTGCTGGATTTACGGCATGTATACACGGGGACCGCAACGGGTACCAGTGTGCGGATCGGCGAACTCTTGCGGCCAGTCCTTGAAGCGCACGGCGTCGGGTTCGCCGCTGTCCATAACCACCCGAGTGGCGACCCCGAACCTTCGGATGAGGACCTGCGGCTCACGAGTGAACTCCTCGCCGCCGCCCGGCTGCTCGATATTGAGTTCCTCGACCACCTCGTCATCGGGCACGACCGCTGGGTGAGCATTCGCTCAAAACAGCCCGCGATCTGGGGCGGTGAGGGGCGGTAAGGGGCAGGAGAGGGGTCCGCGGGGTGGGTGCTACCATCGCGCAATGCTGGACCGAATCTATAACCTCTTCTCGCGCGACATCGGCATCGACCTCGGCACGGCCAACACCCTCATCCATGTCGCCGGGAAGGGCGTCGTGATCAGCGAGCCATCCGTGGTCGCTGTTGAGACGAAATCACGCAAAGTGATTGCGATTGGTGCCGAGGCGAAGCGTATGCTCGGGCGCACGCCGGCCAACATTGTGGCGATTCGCCCGCTCCGTGACGGCGTTATCTCCGACGCAGCGGTGACGGAACAGATGATCAGCTACTACGTGCGCAAGGTGCACCAAGGTGGATGGCTCTCGGCGCGACCGCGCATGATCATCGGCATCCCTTCCGGCGTGACCGAAGTAGAGAAGCGTGCTGTACGTGACGCCGCCATTCGAGCTGGCGCACGTTGGGTCCGTCTTGTCGAAGAGCCAATGGCCGCGGCGATCGGCGCCGGCCTGGCGGTGGGCGAGCCGAACGGGAGCATGATCGTTGACATCGGCGGCGGCACCACCGAGGTCGCAGTAACCAGCCTCGGTGGCATCGTGACCGCGCGCAGCATTCGCATCGCAGGCGATGAGATGGACGAGAACATCGTTGCCTACGCCCGCCGGCAGTACAACCTCCTCCTCGGCGAGCGCACCGCTGAAGATATCAAGATGGCCGTCGGATCCGCTCACTCAGGCGAGTGGGACTCACAGCGCATCACCTTCCGTGGGCGCGACCTGCTCACTGGTCTACCGCGTGCCGTTGAGGTGGCTGCGCCGCAGGTGCGCGAGGCACTCGAGCCATCAATCATTGAAATTGTCAACGCGGTGCGCGACACCATTGAGGAGACTCCACCAGAGCTTGTCGCTGACATCATGGACCAGGGGATCGTTCTTGCCGGTGGTGGTGCACTCCTGCTTGGCATGGATGTGCGCCTTGCTGCTGAAACGAAGATACCGGTTCGCATCGCTGACGATCCACTTACCTGCGTCGTGCGCGGCACGGGGATCATCCTGGAAGAGGTCGAGGCGCTCGAGAAGATGCTCGTCCCTGAGACCTACCAGCGCCCACTCCGCTAACAACCATGCTCCCCCGCGATCGTGGAGAGCGAAACCCACGCCGAGGCCTGATTGCCATCGGCGTCGTAGTTGCCATCAACGGCCTTCTATTTGTGCTCTCCGGAAGCACCCCAGTGATTGCTGTGCAGGGGGCGGTCGGGCAGGTCGTTCGCACTGTCAGCGAGCCGATTGCAGGCGTTGGTCGGGGGATGGTCTCCGTGCGCAACCTCTTCGTGGATATTCGCAGCCTCCAACAGCGACTGGCCAAACTCCTAGATGAGCGTGATCAACTCGCCGCTGAGTCGACCCGAATCGCCAGTCTCGAGCGCGAGGTCGCTGAGCTCCAGGCGACGCTCGACCTCCGCGCAACGATCTCGTATACGACCATTGCGGCGCAAGTCGTCGCACGCGACTTTGCAATCGATCGTCGCTACGTAATCCTTGATGTTGGAAGCGTTGATGGCGTGAAGGTGGGCGACGTTGTTATTGGCGCAGGCGCCTCTCTGGCTGGACAGGTCGTGCAGGTCTCTGATCAGAGCTGCCAGGTGCGGCTGCTGACTGACCCAGACTTCTCCGTTACCTCCGAGGTTGCCTCAACAGGGGCGATCGGTCAGGTTCGCGGTCGCTCTGCGAATCCACTCGCGTTTGATGACGTTGACGCGCAGCGACAAGTACTGGTTGGTGCCGAGGTCACTACTTCGGGGATTGAGCTGAGCCCAACGCTCCGGTCCGCATTCCCGCGAGGGCTCGCTGTGGGTCGCGTTGTCGCTGTGAACTCCATCGCCTCAGCGGTGCTGCAGAGCGCGGACGTTGAACCGACGCTCGGTCTCGATTCCGTCAGGACGCTGCTGGTGATCCTGAACTACCGCGGCGGTCTGCCAGAGCCGAGCGTGGCGCCGTAGGGATCCGCGCCAACATCTTTTTCTTGTAGGCAGCGATCACCTGCTTTGCCGGTCCATCGGCGACAATTCGACCCCCTTCAAGTTCAATTGCGCGCGTACAGAACGTGGCGGCGGAGTCAAGGTCGTGTGTGACAAAGACTATTGCTCGGGCGCGCTTCATCAGCTCCATGATGCGACCGCGCGACTTTTCAATGAAGGCGGCATCACCAGTGGAGAGCACCTCATCGAGGAGTAGTACGTCGGGCTCAACAGACGTAGCGACACTGAAGCCTAGGCGAGCACGCATGCCCGAGCTGTAGGTTCGCACCTCGGCGTCGGCGAATTCGCCGAGCTCTGCGAAGTCAATGATTGCCGGTGTGCGTCGCAGCATCTCCTTGTGTGGAACCCCAAGGAACTCGCCGACAAGGAGTGTGTTCTCGCGCGCATTCAGCTCAGGATCAAATCCAGCCCCGAGCTGCAGGAGGGTGGCGATCTTGCCGCGTACCTCAACCTTGCCAGTCGTGGGCTCAAGGATTCCCGCAAGGACCTGCAGCATGGTGCTCTTCCCCGCGCCGTTCGGGCCAATCACCGCGACAGATTCTCCCGCCTCAACGCGGAATTCAACATCGCGGAGCGCCCAAAACTTGCCGCTCTGGGAGTGTCGGCCGTCCCGCAGCACCGTATCGCGGAGCTTGCGTTTCTTGCTCAGGCGCAAGTCGTACTGCACCCCAAGACCAGCGAGCAAGATTGGTGGCGGCGCAGACGTACCCATTGAGCCCTTCCGTTGCGCCATTTACAGCACCTTAACGAAGAGTGGTGAGACCCGTCGGAAGAGGTAGACGGAGAGGAGAGAGACCGGTATTGAGGCGAGCGCCAGGAGACCGAGCGCTCCCCACTCAGGAGCGCGTCCGTAATAGAGAGCGTCACGGTAACCAGAGAAGATCCAAGTAAATGGGTTGATGGTTACAAAGAAACCGAACCACGGGTGCCGATCACCGATGGCACGGAGTGTTTCGATAGGAAAGAGCGCAGGAGAGAGGTAGAACCAGATGCGCAGGGCATGCGGGATGAAGTTTGTGATATCGCGGAAGAAGACGGCAAGCGCGCTCAGCGCAATGACGGCGGGAATTGTCCAAAGAAACTGCACCATGGCCACAGGAATGACGGCGAGTGCCCACGGGGAAAGGCGGTCAGGGTAGAGCAGGTATAGGGCTCCGAGTGGAACAAGTGCGAAGAGGAAGTTTCCAGCGCTTGCGAATACAGAAGATGCTGGCAGCACGAGGTGTGGGAAGGCGATCTGACGCAGCACCTGCTCGCGGCCGCGAACGGAGGTTGCGGCGGATGCTAGCGCAGCGGTGAACCACTTCCAAGGGAGGATGGCGGAGCCGAGGAAGAGGAGGATGGCGGGCTGACTGCGATGGAAGATCACGTCGACGAGCAGGAAGTAGACGAAGAGCTGCAGAGCTGGATCAAGGAACCACCAGACGTTTCCGAGAAGAGAGTTTGTTCCCTTATTCCGGACCTCGGAGACGGTGAGATACCAGACGAGCCGGCGGCGCTCAACGAGGGAGGCGAGGCTCTCGGCGATGGTGCCAATCGTGCCCCGACGCGGCCTGCCGACGGTCAGTTCCGTGCTGTGGGTGGTCATGAGAAGGCGAGAATACCACCCGTCCCCCCTATACTGCCCCTAATTGAGCCCCATTGAAGGAGGATCGCTGAGCATGAACCCAATCGCACGTTTACGCGCCCGAGCCGCTGCCAGCTATCGGGGTGCCGATAAAACTGCCCTCACAAACCTCTCGTTTGTTGTCGCGATCGCCCTCGCAGCAGTGCTGCTGGTTGGCGTTGCCGGGTTCTCGGTATATGACGGCATCTGGGCCCCCGCAGTTGAGGTGAATAGTGCTGCGATCAACAAGGCTGAGGCGAAGGCCCGCGCCGAGGTCACCGCCTTTCAGATCGCTCTCCAGGGCTCACGAGTCCGCGCACGAGTTTCCGCTGGCACCATGACGAATACGGCCGGCGACGCTCTTCTCAAGACGCTCAACGACAAGGCACAGGCGATAAGCAATCAGGTGACGACCGACATGGTCGACACGCTGCTGATTCGTGATCTTGCGGCTGCAAACGGCGTCACCGCCGACGCGGCGGTGATCGCCAGTGAATGGTCGAAGGAGACGACGCTCCCCGAGCTGCGCCTCTTCCGACGGATCAGCATTGATGCCGCTAACGACAGCAAGACGAAGAAGCCAACCGCGGCCACTCGAGTGGCAGCGAAGGCGAAGGCTGAAAAGATCCTCGCCGAGCTCAAAGCGGGCGGCGATTTTTCTGCGATTGCGAAGCGTAGTTCGACCGACTCATTTGCTGAACTTGGCGGACTCGTTGGATGGAGCAGTAAGAGCGAAGATCCCGCCAACGATCTCGCATACACCGCAGCATGGGCGCTCACAGCATCTACTGATAGCACCACGCAGCCAATGACCGAGGTGGTTGCACGCACGGAGAATCAATTCGTGATCTTCCGATTGGAGAAGTCACAGGCGTCGAAGATCGACCCGGACTTTGAGAAGCAGGTGAGCGACGCGGGGATTGATCGCGGCCTCTATGAGCGCATGACTGCGGAGCGTGCCTTGAAGACCGCCCTGAGTGACAAGATCACCGCAGGGCTACTGGTGAGCCCAGTTGAACAGCGCGAGGTCAGCTACATCGCAGATCAGGTTCCGACGAAAGATGAGGCACAGATTAAGGTCAGCCACATCCTCTTTAGCCCAAAGGGCGATCCGAACACCGCGGGTGACCTTGATCCAGCCGACCCAGCCTGGGCTGCCGCCGAGAAGAAGGCGAGCGATCTTGTTGCCCGACTTAAGGCCGGTGCCAACTTTGCGACTGAGGCCGAGAAGAGTGACGATAAGACGTCCGGAGCCGTTGGCGGCGTTCTCGCATGGGCACCGAAGGGCACCTACGTTACGGAATTCGAAAAGGCAATCTGGGCTGATGGCGTAAAGCACGATGACGTCCTTGGTCCGATCAAAACGCAATTCGGATATCACGTGATCAAATTTGACGCACGCCGGGCGCCACTCAAGGATCGCCTCGACGCACTCGCAACGGAACTCGCCGCCGACGGTGTCGATTTCGAAAAGGCTGCCGGTGCGGCCGATCGAGCGAGTGAGGATGACATCACCTATTACGGCAAACGATTTATTGCACGCTATACGACCCCATCTGACTTCGGCGCCCTCGTCTGGGGCATGAAAGAGGGTGGCACAAGCGCAGTCGTGAAGAGTTCAAACTCGTATCTCATCGTGCATGTTTGGCGCGTCGAAACACGTGCGTTGACGGCAGATCAGGTGTCGTTGATTACATCTAACGGTTTCTCAACGTGGCTCGACCTCTATCGCACCGCTGCACGAGTGGCGATCGACGGATCCGTGGTGCAGGAGGCTGGGGCTTCGCCAACTCCGTGACCTTGAAAGGATCCAGCGTTTCGCTTGATGTGCTCATTGCGGCGGCACAAGGCGCTGATGAACAGCTCAATCTGGCTGACGGCATCACGATCGTCGCGCTCGGTCAGTGTGGGGCTGTTGCGATTGACACCGCACGTCCACTCTTCGTGCTTCTCAGCGGCGAGAGAAGCGACTCCCAGTTGCCGGGCCGCAGTGGCTCCGAGTGGCTGCTCCTCGCACGCCTCTACGGTGACGAACGAGCGGTGACGCTGCTCCCGAGTGGCGACCGCAGCACCATTGCCGCCTGCGCCTCCGGTGGCACGGGCGACGAACAGGCGATCTACCTCGCAGCGCTTGAGCCGCTCGACGCGTTCGCCTCACCATGGACAATGCCGTGGCTGAGCGCTCGACTTCGAGCTCCCGATGGATGCCCGTGGGATCGCGAGCAGACACACGCCTCCCTCGCGAAGCACCTCATCGAGGAGGCGTGGGAGCTCCACGACGCGATCGAGGCACTCGCATCGGCGAGTGAGGCAGACCGGCCTCGAGCTACGGCCGACCTCGCCGAGGAGCTTGGCGACGTGCTTCTGCAGGTCGTATTGCACTCGCAGATTGCACAGGAGCGTGGGGACTTCGACCTCGCCGATGTACAGGATGGCCTCGTGCGCAAGATCGTGCGTCGGCATCCGCACGTCTTCGGCGATGCGAGTGCGGCGACCACGCGTGACGTGCAGCGAAACTGGGAGGCGATCAAGGCGGGGGAGCGCGCCGCCGCTGGAGTTGGCGAGAAGGTAAAAGGCGCACTCAATGGTGTGAGCCGCGGGCTGCCCGCACTCTCAGCGAGCCGCGAGTTGCAAGATCGTGCGAGTGCCGTCGGCTACGACTGGCCAACCCTCGACGGCGTACGGGCGAAGATCAGCGAAGAGCTGGCAGAGCTTGATGAGGCGCTCGCTGAGGCTGGGAATCCTGATCAGATCACCAGTACACCAACGAGCAGCGCGGCTGCGTTGGCACACGCGCAAGAGGAGCTCGGCGACGTGCTCGCCGTGATCGTAAATCTCGGTCGTCGCAGCGGCATTGATGCCGAGGCGGCGCTCCGCGGGGCCAACGATAAGTTCCGTCGCCGTTTCGCCGACGTGGAGCGCCGCGCCGCTACGCGCGGAATCGTGCTAAAAGATGCAGACTTCACCACATTAGATGCGCTCTGGGATGAGGCGAAGGCCGCCGAGCGCGAAGCGAAAGGGTAGGGGGCACCATGAGTAAGGTACGAGCAGATGGACGCGCTGTAGACCAACTTCGCGATCTAAAGATTGAACTCGGTGTCCAAAAATGGGCGGAAGGTTCCGCCATCATCTCGATCGGCAACACCGTAGTGATCTGCTCCGCCTCTATTGAGGAGCGCGTGCCGCCACACCTTCGCGGCAAGGGGACCGGCTGGGTCACCGCCGAATACAGCATGCTGCCGCGCGCCACCAACACTCGCTCCGACCGCGAGGCGGTCCGCGGCAAGCTTGGCGGTCGCACGCACGAGATCCAACGCCTCATCGGCCGCGCCCTGCGTCAGTCGGTTGATCTCACCAAGCTGGGTGAGCGCTCGATTCTGATCGACTGCGACGTGCTCGTTGCCGACGGCGGCACCCGCTGCGCCAGCATCACCGGTGGCTGGATCGCCCTGGCACTTGCCATGCGCGCCAAGAAGCTCGAGGCGCACCTGGTGCGCAACGTCGCCGCCGTCTCGGTCGGCATCGTTGATGGCCAGGCGGTCCTGGACCTGCCCTACGAGGAGGATAGCCGCGCCGATGTTGACCTGAACGTCGTTGCGACCGACGCTGGCCACTATGTCGAACTGCAGGGAACGGCAGAGCAGGATCCGTTCCATCGCACCGCGCTCGACGAGATGTTGAAGCTCGCCGACGCCGGGATTGCTGACCTGATCGAGTTTCAGCGCGCCACCCTCGCACGCGCGTGATCGCGCCGCGACGGCGGCTGCTCGTCGCCACAGGCTCCGCGCATAAGTTGATTGAGTTACAGCGCCTCTTCGGCGACTTGCCGATTGACCTGGTGACGCTTCTTGATCTAGGCATTACAGATGAAGCGCCGGAAGATGGCGCGACCTTTGAAGAGAATGCCCTCCAGAAAGCACGCTGGTACGCGCAGGCCTCTGGCGAGTGGACGCTCGCCGATGATTCTGGACTTGAGGTTGCGGCACTTAATGGCGCACCCGGTGTGTATACGCGCCGCTATGCCGGACCGAATGCTACTGACGTTGAGAACTACGAGAAACTCCTCATGGTGATGAGAGGAGTTGCGGACCGCTCGGCGCGCTTTGTTTGCACCATGGCGTTGATCGAACCAGCCAACAACTCAGCCCGTACCTTCCGCGGAGAGTGCCCCGGCCACCTCACCGACGCGCCACGAGGGGGGTATGGCTTCGGCTACGACCCGATCTTTGAGGTTGATGGGCGAACCATGGCCGAACGTGCACCTGCAGAGAAAGACGCACTTAGCCATCGAGGTCGCGCCGCCGCCCTGGTTGCTGCGGCGCTGAGGGGCGAGCCTCAGCCTTAGGGCGGTGACACCTCTGTCGACGAGGTGGCATCGGGCACGGTGCTCTCGGGCGCTGAAGTCGGGTCTGGAGTCGCGGTGTGGCGCGGTAGTGGTAGTCCCGCATCGCACGTCAACAACGTCGGAAATGGGTGCACAGCGGTTGGCGATGGGCTCGGGCTTGGCGTTGGGGTCGCACCGCTAGCGAGAGGTGCGGGGCTAAAGCTCGCCTCGGCACCGAGCTTCGGCTCACCCTTCGAAGCTGGGAATCCCCAAGGGCGCGTCCCCGGAGTTGGGAAGAGGCGTGCACCGAGCATCAGCATCCGGTCGGGATTAAAGAAGACGACCGATCCGAAGGGGCTGTACTCGCCCTTATGTCGATAGCGCAGAATCGTATCGCCGGGCTCTATGACGGCACGCAGAATCTTGCTCGTGTTGAACCCCGCCGCCGCCTCCGCGAGGACGGGGATCAGGGCGGGATTGAGATCCGTTCGAACGCCATCACCAATCACATCGAGGAGTGAGAGGGCGTTGCTGACGAAGTTCCCACTGCGGGCGAGTTCATCACGCGCCGCGAGAAGAATCTCAATCTGTCGTGGGCCACGGGTCATGTCATCGGTGCCAGGCGCTTTTCGAATGCGTGCGTAGGCGAGGGCACACTGTCCACTCATATGCCAGTTCCCTGCGGGCAGCTTGGCCCCGCTCAAATCTGTGCGATAGGTGACATCAAGAATCTCGCGGCGGATTGTTAGATCAACACCACCGAGCTGATCAATGATCTTGACAAATGTTGGAATGACGACGACCGCTGTCGCATCAATCTTGACGTTGAACATCGTGCCGAGGGCGGTGCTGAGTGCGACCGCAGGTCCATCAGGGAACTGCTTCGGGTAGCGCGCCGCATGCGACCAGAGAGAGTTGATCTTCGGCGCATAAACGTCGCCGTTACCGAGCGGTACGTTCACTAGGTCGCGCGGAATAGAGACGGTGGTGACGTAGCCGCCGATCCGATCCCAGCTGACAATAATCATGGAGTCGGTGTTGAACGAGGTGCGATGCCCGACGGTATCAGCACCGATCAGCAACATGGTGAAGCGATCGCCGATTGGCGGCGGCGTTGGGGTGGCGCTCTCAACCGCGGAGCCATCAGGGGTTGGTGTGCCGAAGCCCGAGAAGACATCGGTCGCTGCGACCTTGGCGCGGTAGACGATCGCCGCGGCGCCCGCCTGCGGTGCGATCGAGATCAGGAGGGCGAGGGCTAGCAGGATCGCTGAGCGACTCGTCCGCTTCGTTCCCCGCGCCGCATCTATGGTGACGAGAATGCGCCACGGAATAGAGAGGAGCAAGAGGGCGAAGGCGACCGTCAGGCGTCCAGGGGTAGCGATTGCGGCGGCGGTCCGGACTACGCCGAGTGTCAGAAGGGCACCGAGTGCCACGGCCAAAAGGAGGAGTAGGGGGAGGGCGGCGAGGAGTGCTGCTCGGCGGCGGCCATCCAGCCACTGGCCGAGTCCGGGCACGATGGCTGACGCGGCGGCGGCTCGGAGGGAGCCCGATTTGGGCCTCGTTTCAGCAGGCATAGGGTGATGATGCCACCCGATCGGGGGGAGCGTTTAGGATGGGCATGTCGGGGTGTGGCGCAGCTTGGTAGCGCGCCTGCTTTGGGAGCAGGAGGTCGGAGGTTCGAATCCTCTCGCCCCGACCACATCTTCCCCTCTCTTGCCCTCATCCCATCTCGCCGCATTGGCCTCGTTTAGACTTACCGCATGACGAGCCAACCCCTCTCTGAGCGACTGAGCGCCGGTTACCGACGCTTCCGCGCCGGTCGCTACAACGACGAACGGGTGCGATATGACGAGCTGGCGCGAGATGGGCAGAAGCCGCGCACCTTGATCATCGCCTGCTCCGATTCGCGCTCTGCCCCAGAGACGATCTTCGACGCTGGCCCCGGTGAACTCTTTGTGGTGCGCAACGTCGCTGCACTGGTGCCCATCTACGCCCCAGATTCCAAGAGCCACGGGGCAAGTGCGGCACTGGAATTTGCTGTCCTCGGCCTTGAGGTCAGCTCCATCGTGGTGATGGGGCATGGCCGTTGCGGGGGCGTTGCGGCGGCACTCGAACCATCGGCTCGCCTCTCTGAGACCGACTTCATTGGCGCGTGGGTTGCCGACCTTCGGGCACTTGCGGCAGGGGTGCCAAACGCTAGCCCGAGTGCCCCTACCGAGCGGCAGCGCCTCATCGAGCATCTGAGCGTGCAGCAGTCGCTCATGAACTTGCGCACCTTCCCCTGGATTGCCGAGCGCGAGCGCTCCGGCAACCTCACCCTGCACGGCGCCTGGTTCGACATTTCGCTCGGGGAGCTGCACGCACTTGCGGGCAGCGAGTGGCTCCCACAGCCCTACGACCAGGAGGGCTGACCCCTCTCGGGAACCGCCAGCCTCGCTCGCTCGTTACGATACTGATGGGGACTCTCCCCACACAAAGAGAAGTTGAGGTGAAACGTGCGAACGCTCTTGAAGGTCTTCCTCCCGCTCGCCCTGCTGCTGGCGGCTGTTGCCCCTGCCGCCGCGGCTGACGAGGCTCCAGCCCCCGACGCCACCCCAGAGGCGGTGATGTACTCGGTCGGCGGGTACCTCGGTGCACTTCCGATCACCACGGCCGAGGAGGCACACGCGGCAGTCCTTGCCGCCGGTGGGCCGTTCGCTGATTTCAGCTACAACACCGGTGCGCTCATTGGCGCCAGCAAGTACTACGACGTCAAGGGTGCGCCAGGGAGCGCTGCTGCCTGGATCGTCGTGTACACCTACGGCTGGAACGACTGCCCGTCGGGCTGCATCAACGGACACAGCTTCTCGTACCAAGTTGAACCACTCACCGGCACGGTGACCTTTGAGAGCCATCAGGGCGATGCACTTCCAGCCGACGCACCAGCAGACTTGGTTGCGCTGACTGGTCGAAGCGGCGGCGTTGTGCCCGAGCCCTACTGGCGAACACTCACCGGCGAGGCGAGTGCCTGCCCAGCGGGAATCACCGAACCGAACGCACCGATCTCGAGCGACACGGTTCTGCCGTGCCTGCTTCCAGATGGGTCACTCTTTACAGGAGGCCACATTCCTGTCGATCAGCCGGGCGGACCAGGCGCTACTGGTGATTGGCCAACACTCTACGCGCAGTGGGAGGCGGACTTCCGCGCATCGTTGGAGCCATGTGCTGCAGGCGTTGACGTAACGGATCCAACCATTGCGCCGTGCCTCCTTCCTGACGGAAGCGTGGCCGGCCCGATGCCAATGTTCGCCGCGTACGACAACATGGCGGGCGCTGGGGCAAGTGACAACAGCTGGACGACCACGCTGCCAGCAATCATCTTGGCGGCACTGCTCGCCTGGATCGGTGCAGCAGCAATCGTGGGGCGATCGAAGCGCCGCGCCGCATAACTCGCACACACTCTGGAGAACCGGGACGGCCCCGGCCGAGCCGCTCAGGCGGTCAGGTCGGGGTCGTTCCCCATTCGTAGTTCTGCTTCAAGATGCGCAGGTAGACGAATGTCTCAGTCTCAAGGACGCCGGCAATTGCACGGAGTCGGTCGGTGAGGAAGGTGAGCAGCGCGTCATTGTCCTCACAGACAACTTCAATCAGTAGGTCATAGGCGCCAGCGACGATCACGCAGTAGCTGACCTCCGGTAACTCCTCAAGCTCTTTGGCGGTGGCGAGGAGTGCGGCAGGGGTGCAGCGCACACCGATCATCGCCATCAGTGGGTAGCCCACCTTAAGCGGGTCGGCGACGGCAATGACCTTGAGGGCTCCGCGATCCACTAAGCCCTTGTAGCGAGCGCGGATCGTTGATTCGGGAACGCCGAATGCGGTGGCAATTTCAGTGAAGGGCTTGCGACCATCGGCCTGCAGCACCTCCATCAGGCGACGATCGAGGTCGTCGAGCGCTCCGTGGTTGTTCCCTCGAGCCATCTCACCCCCTGTAGTGCGATTACGCCGCTACGTCTTACGCAGGGCAGGTGGCCCAGCGGGGCGAAGGCTACCATCAGCGGGTGATTAGCGGCCCACTCCTCCTCGCGCGAGCGCTCCTGGCAAATGTGCGATTTGCCGTGCTCCAGATTGGCGTGATCGCCCTCGCCGCCACGGTCGGCATCGCCCTCCGCCAGCTCCCCGACTACGCGCTCCAGAACGCCGGAGATTACGCCACCGAGATGGGGAAACTGCGCGCCACCTACGAGCCCACGCTCGGGCCACTAGTTGGAATCTTTGAGCGCCTCGGCCTCTTCCGGGTCTTCACCTCGCCCTGGTTCACGGCGCTCCTCGTGCTCCTCACCATCTCTATCGTTGTCTGCACCTTGGACCGACTACCAAAGATCGCTGCCGCGACGGCGCCGTCGCGCCCAGAGCAGCCCGACACCTTCTTCGGCGCTTCCCTGCCAGGGCGTGGCGTCATTGACCTGCCGACTGCGCTCCCAGAGGATGCCGAGCTCGGTACGCGAGCGAACGCAGCGGCCGCCGAGGCGAGACGTGCCGGCTGGGAGGTGAGTGTCGCCGCCGATCCGGTGCGTAGCGGCGGACTCCTCGTGCATGCTGATCGCTTCCGCCGCTCCTATCGCTTCACCCTTGTCATGCACACCGGCCTAGTCGTGATGCTCCTTGGCGCGGCGGCCTCGGGAATCTTTGGGTATACGCAAGGGATTCTGCTCACCGATGGTGAGGCGCTCCCCGTTGGCATGATCGGCACCGCGGATGGTCTGGTGATCGTGAATCACGCCTTCAGCGCGCCGCGCAACTCCACCGGAGCATTTGCAGATTTCGCGACCGACCTCGGTGTCTACGTTGGTGGGGTCGAGGTGGCTCGGCAAACGGTGCGCGTCAATGAGCCGCTCTCGTATAACGGCTGGAGCTTCCATCAGAACTTCTTCGGACCGGCCGCGCGCCTTGAGATTCGTGATGATGCGGGAGCCCTACTCTGGTCGGGCGACGCACCATTCTCTGCG
>JBAXWE010000021.1:0-17876 GCA_037128565.1 bacterium | reverse complement strand
ATGGCGCGATCAATGCTGATAACGATGTCACCGAGTGGGAGCGTTTCGCCGGTGACAATCGGGGCGGCAACGTTGTGTGCGGCCTTTCGTGCGGTGCCCGGTCGGGCGGGATACGCGGTCGGCTCCAGGAGCGGGAAGCTCAACACATCGGTTGCACCGCGCTTCTTCATCTGTGACTCGTTGAGTGCTGTGATCTCGCTGTCATCAACGAGGGTAACGACCGCCTCGCCACTCTTCGGCGCACCAGAGTGGCGCAGGGCGCGCTCAACAAGGGCACAGAGTTCGGTTGAGGTGACGGTGATGCCGCCGCGCCTGCGGCGCACGATGCGCGCGCGTGGCCCGGAGCTGCGGCTCATCCGCGTGCGGCGAGCGCCGCGGTGACCTTCCCCGAGAGGACCTTTCCATCGACACGGCCCTTGGTCTTCGGTCCGAGCCAGCCCATGACCTTCCCCATCTCTTTCGCTGAGGCAGCGCCAGTGGCGCTGATCGCATCGGCGACGAGGGCGTCGACATCGGCATCGCTCATCTGCTCTGGCATGTAGGTGGAGAGGATCGCGATCTCCGCGTTCTCAGCATCGGCGAGGTCAGCGCGATTCGCAGCGGTGTAGGCGTCAACGGATTCCTTGCGCGTCTTGACCGCCTTCACGATGACGCCGAGCACCTCGTCGTCGGTGGCGTCGCGCTTCAGCTCCTTCTCCACAAGGGCGAGCGCGGAGAGCGCCATGCGAAGGGTGTCGCGACGCAGCGTCTCACCCGACCGCATAGCGGCCGAGACATCAGCTTTCAGTTGATCTCGAAGCGACATGCGCTGCTCCTCTCTGGCGGCTAGGCCGCACTGGGGCGCGCCGTGGGGCTAGATCCCGCGCGGTGCTCCGCCCATCGGCTTCTTGCGCTTGGCGTCCTTGCGCTTCTTCTTCTCCGCGGCGTTCTCGAACGCTTCGCGGCGGCGCGACTCGGCCAAGATGCCGGCCTGCTGGACCTTCTTATTGAAACGACGAAGCGCAGCCTCGAAAGACTCGTTGTCGCCGATACGTACTTCTGCCAAGTGGCACCTCCTAAGGGGAGGAGGATAGCCGATCCCCCGCACGAGGGCGACTTAGCGCGGAAGGGAGACCTCTTCGAGCATCCCCTGGAGGGTCGCCAGCAGGGTATTTGCCGCCTCGCTGTCGAGGTCGGCCGAGGGGGTGCGCTGCAGGATCACGAGAAGATTGCCCGACTGGAAGAGGCTGAATTCAGCGTCTGGGGGGACGAGGACTAGGTTTACCGGGGCGACCAGATAGGCGGCCAACTGCGGGGCGGCCGCTCGCGCGGCGGCGGCATCAGTGAAGGAGATCGCCACCAGCGGGATGCCGTTCGGGTCACGACCCGAGGCGGCACGGACCACCGTTCGGGGGAGGCTATTCATCTCTGGCGGGAGTGGTGGACGCACATCGGCACTGTTGACGATCGGCCCAAGCCCCGCAGCGGTCACCACTGAAAGAAGAAGTCCCTCCGCCTGTGCCGCCTCTGCGGAACTTCGCGCCGTTGGCGCCGCCGATGCGGCAGGGCCTTGCGGATCTGGCGCTGGCGGACCACCCGACAAGAACCCAAAGATCGCCATGCCGCCAACGAGCACGATCACGGTGCTGTACGGGAAGCGACGCTTGCGCGTCGTCGGCGCCTCGCTCATCCCGGTGGCCAGCTGAGTTGTCGCCCGGCGAGCAGGTGATAGTGCAGATGCTCAATCGCTTGACCGCCCTCATCGCCAACGTTGCTGACTAAGCGCCACCCGCGCTCACCGTACCCGGCTTCAACGGCGATCTCTTGCGCAACGTTGTGCATGCGCGCCAAGAGTGCGCCGTGTGCCGCAGTGTCACGCAGGTCGGCAGCGGAGCCGATGTGTTCGCGCGGCACGATTAGTACGTGCAGTGGCGCCTGTGGCGCAATATCGTTGAAGGCGATCACGAGATCGGAGCTGTGTCGCTGCGTGCTCGGAATCTCGCCGGCGATGATCTTGCAGAAGAGGCAGTCACTCATGCTGTGAGTGTAGCGCGACCGTCGCTGAATTCGGCGGCAACCCACTCCCCCTCCGCCCAGCGTTCGACGAGCGTTGCGCCAGCCGCCTGAAGCGCGGCGATCGCCTCATCCGCACGCGTCGTAAACATGCCGCTGGTCAGGAGTCGGCCGCCCGGCGACATTGCGCCAACGAGCTGCGGGGCAAGTTCAATGTGGAGCGAGGCAACGAGGTTCGCCATCACTAGCGGTGCCGCTGCACTAATCGGGAGTGAGCCTGCCTGAATGGTGACGCGCTCGGCGACGCCGTTACGGGTCGCATTCTCGGTGGCGGCGGCAACGGAGAGTGGATCAATGTCGACGCCGGTGCCGTGCGATGCGCCCAGCGCGATGGCGGCGAGTAGGAGGATGCCGCTCCCGGTCCCGACGTCGAGCACGCCAGGGCCGCCGCGTGGGAACTCGCCGAGTCGGCCCGCGGCGCTCCAGCGTTCCAAGCCCATGAGAGCGAGGCGCGTCGTTGGGTGGAGCCCGGTGCCGAATGCCTGACCGGGATCAATCGCGACGACGGCATCGCCAGGGGCGACAGAATGTTCGCGCCACGGCGGGCGAACAACAATGCGACCAACGCGCAAGATGGGGAACTCGGCGCGCCAGCTCGTCGCCCACTCCTCCGTCGGAATCGGTCGCACGAGTAATGGCCCAATACCGCGCAGGCCGACACCACCGCTAGAGAACGTGGCGAAGCGCTCTAACTCAGCGACAAGCGCCTCGGCGGCTACGCGGTTACTTGCAGTATCCGGAAGCCAGGCGCGAATCCGCACCGGCGCGGTCGGGTCGTAGATGGGGCCGAGTGCGTCGCCATCAATGGGCGGTGGTGATGCGGGCTCGGCGCTGGTGCCTGACGGGGCGAGTCGACCGAGTCGTTCGCTGATCGCTTCGGCCGCTTCAGGGTCGCACGCAATGCTGAGTTCGAGCCAACCGTCGGTGCTCAGTGTTGATCCTCACCACTCGCCTTGGCGTACGCTTCGAGCGCCTTGCGCTGATCGCCACTCAACTTCTTCGGCACCTCAATCGCAATATGAATCATCAGATCACCGCGCTGGCTCGGTCGGCGCACGTTCGGCGCACCGCGCCCCTTCAGGCGCAGCACCTCGTTCGGCTGCGTCCCCGCCTTAATCTCAATCTCCTCTTCACCTTCCGCCGTCGGCACCACGACGCGCGCGCCGAGCGCCGCCTGCGAAATAGAGAGCGGAATCTCGGTGGTGAGGTTGATGCCGTCGCGCACGAGCTGCGGATGCTCCTTCACTTCAATAACGACGTAGAGATTCCCGGCGGGTCCGCCGCGGCGACCGGGCTCACCTTGTCCACTCAGGCGAATCTGGGTGCCGTCATCAACGCCGGGGGGAATCTCAACATGGAGTCGCTTTGAGCCGTTGAGTCGCCCTTCGCCGCGACAGGTTGGGCACTGCTTCTCGATGATGCGCCCCTCGCCACCGCACTTAGCGCACGGCGCCTCGACCGCCATCTGGCCGAGCATCGTTTGGCGCACGGTGCGCACCGAGCCGCGTCCACCGCAGCCGTCGCACTCCTTGGTTCCGGAGCCCTTGGCGGCGCCGCTCCCCGAGCAGCCGTCGCAGGCAACCTTCATCTTCAGATCCAGATCGCGAGTGCCGCCGCGAATCGATTCGCTGAACTCCACGCGCAGGTCGTAGCGCAGGTCATCGCCAGGGGGTGGACCACTGCGGCGCGCACTCCGACCGCCACCACCAAAGAAGCCTTCGAAGAGGTCCTCTATTCCGCCGCCACCGAAGCCGCCCTGGAAGCCGCCGGGGAATCCACCAGGGAAACCTCCCGCGCCGCCCGCTCCGCCTGCACCCGGACCGCCCGCTCCGCCTCCAACCCCGGCCTCACCGAACTGGTCGTAGCGTGCACGTTGACTAGCGTCGGAGAGCACCTGGTAGGCATCGTTGATCTCTTTGAACTTGGCGGCGGCGTCGGGTGCCTTCGACACGTCGGGGTGATGCTTCTGGGCCGCTTTTCGGAATGCCTTCTTGATCTCGTCGGCACTCGCGCTCTTCGGTACGCCAAGGATCGCGTAGAAGTCGCGTGCCATCTCGCGCCTACTTCAGCAGGAGGACGCCGAGTCGGCGCACCGCATGGCGATAGCCGATCAGGCTGATCGCAGAGAGGTACGCAATGTCGACGAACATCAAAAGATTCAAATCGCCGAAGCAGAGGGAGCGCACCAGATGTGTGCCGCGCGTGAGCGGCGAGAGTTCCACGATCCAACGGAGAACCCCCGGATAAATTTCGACGGGGTAGAAGGTCGCCGAGAAGAGGAAGAGCGGCGTCAACACAATGAAGAGGAAGTCGAAGTCTTTCCAACTGCGCATGTGCGTGGTGATGGCGAAGCCCGCCGCACCAAACGAGAAGCCGATAAAGATCACGGCAAACGGTGCGAGCAGTGCAAGTGGTGAGTGCACGAGCCCAAAGGCGAGCATCACCACGAGGAAGGCGGTGGCGTAGATCACGCCGCGCAGATTTGACCAGAGCAGTTCGCCCACGGCAAGATCGCCAACACCAACGGGGGTGGAGAGGATCGCGTCGTAGACCTTGCCGTACTTCAGCTTGTAGAAGATGTTGAAGGTGGAGTCGAAGATCGCGCCGTTCATTGCGGCACTCGCAAGGAGTGCTGGGGCGACAAACGCGGCATACGGAACGTCGACGCCTGCGTACGGGATGGTACCGATCACGCCGCCCACGCCGTAGCCGATACCGAGCAAGAAGAAGAGCGGCTCAAAGAAGCCAGTCACGATCATCAGCCACTGACGGCGGTAGACGAAGACGTTGCGCTCAAAGACGCTGAAGGCGCGCGGCGCGAGGCTGGCGATCACTTCAACATCCTCTTGCGGAAGAGGTAGATCGCCGCGATCGTGCCGCCAACACCCCAAAGGAGCAGGGCGGCAAGATGGAACCCAATATTCGTTAGTGGCATGCCGAGCGCGAGTGCGCGGCTGAGGGCCACTCCGTGAGCGAGGGGGGTGCACCAGGAGAGCACCTGTGCGGCGAACGGCAGGTTCTCAATCGGGAAGTAGGTTCCCGAGAAGAAGGCGAGCGGTGTGATGATCAGCCGGAAGATGAAGGCGAAGCCCTGGTCGGATTTCTGGGTCACCGAGAAGGCGACGATTGGGGCGGCAAAGGCGAAGGCGGTGAGGATCGAGACGCCGATCATGCCGATGGCGCCGAGTGGGCTTGTCGCGATGCCGGTGATCAGCAGTACCGCGGCGAAAAAGGTGGCGGCGAAGGCGACCTTCCCCACGATGAAGGCGATCGCGCCAACCATGACATCGGCGGCGTTAAGCGGCGTGGCCACGATGGCGTGATAGATGCGCACCCAGGCGACGCGCGCCAGGATCGGCCAGGCGGCCTCGCCGGCGCCGAGATTCATCGCCGAGCTGGCCATAAGTGCCGGGGCAATATAGGTGACGTAGCTGACTCCGCCGGTGATGGCGGCGGCCTTGTCGCCAACCAGAACGCCGAGGCCGATGCCGAGCCCCGCGAGCACAACGAGTGGCTCAATGAAGGCGCTGAACACGGAGCCGTGCCACTCCCGTCGATAGACGGCGAGCATGTAGGCAACGATGTGCCGCCAACGCGTCGGGTGTGGTGCCGCTTCGCGAATTGCAGCGAGACGGCTGCGCGAACGCAGCGGCGCAGCGCTCTCTGCAGCGCTCACTCGTCGAGTGTCCGGCCCGTAAGGCGAAGGAAGACGTCCTCCAGGCTTGAACGTCGCACGAGCCAACTCTCAGGATCAAGGCCGTGCTCCAACGCGCGGGCGTGCGCCGCTTCGCCGTTCTCGCAGCCAATGATCACACGCTCAGCAAGTCGCTCATAACGATCGCCGATCCCCTCAAGCACTTTCGTGTCAATTGATTCGGTACCGTTCGGGAAACGCAGCTCGAGCACTTCGCGCGACGCATGCTCAACGATGAGCTGTCGTGGTGAACCCTCGGCAACGATTTTGGCCTGATCCATCACCACGAGCCGATCACAGAGCTGTTCGGCCTCGTCCATATAGTGCGTCGTCAACACGATCGTGGTGCCGCCGCGCTTCAGTCGCTGGAGTGCATCCCACAACAGGTGTCGCGCCTGTGGATCGAGTCCGGTCGTCGGCTCATCAAGCATCAGAATGCGTGGGCTGGCGATGAGTGATCGCGCAATGGAGAGTCGACGCTTCATGCCCCCAGAGAGTGGCTCAACCTGATCCTTGGCGCGGTCACTCAGCTGGAAGAGCTCAAGAAGTTCGTCGGCGCGTGTCGCGATGCTGGGTCGATCCATGCCGAAGAAACGACCGAAGACGAGTAGGTTCTCGCGAACGCTCAGCTCCATGTCGAGCGTCTCTTGCTGGTGCACGACGCCGATCCGGCCACGAATCTCAGAGCCGTGGAGGTCGGGGTCCTGCCCGAAGATCTCGAGGGTTCCCGAGGTGCGCGGCGAGACGCCCGCGATCATGCGCATCGTCGTCGTCTTCCCTGCGCCGTTTGGCCCAAGGAAGCCGAAGAACTCGCCGTCACGGACATCGAAATCGATGCCAGCAACGGCTGACCGCGCCCCGAAGACCTTCGTCAGGCCTCGGGCGCGGATCAGCGCGGTAGGTTCAGGTGCGGAGTTGGTCATGCCCATAGGTTAGACCTCCTTCGCTTCGCCTTCGATCGTCTCCTCGCTGGCTGGGGTCGGTTCGCCGCTTTCAGCGCCATCAGCACCCTCGGCCTGACCCTGCTGGTAGGCGGCGGTGCCGATCTCCGACATGAGTCGCGCGAGCGCCTCGCCCTTCTCTTTTAGGAGCGCCTGGTCCTCACCCTTGAGGGCCTCACGGACCTCGCCGATGAGTCCTTCCGCTTCGGACTTCTTCGCCGCATCGACCTTGTCGCCAAGATCGGTGAGCGTCTTCTCCGCCTGGAAGGCGAGCGCTTCGGTCTGATTGCGGAAGTCGACCGCCTCGCGGCGCGCCTTGTCTTCTGCCTCATGATCCTTCGCCTCACGCACCATGCGATCAACATCATCCTTGCCGAGCATCGAGCTGCCGGTGATGCGCACCTGCTGCTCCTTGCCAGTCGCGCGATCCTTCGCCTTCACATCAAGGATGCCGTTCGCGTCAATGTCGAACGTCACCTCAACTTGTGGCACGCCGCGCGGAGCGGCGGGGATCCCTGAGAGGATGAACTTGCCGAGCGTCTTGTTATCAGCGGCAAACTCGCGCTCACCCTGCAGCACGTGGATCTCCACCTGCGGCTGGTTGTCGGAGGCCGTCGAGAACGTCTGACTCTTTGAGGTTGGGATCGTTGTGTTGCGCTCGATGAGCTTCGTCATCACGCCACCCAACGTCTCAATGCCGAGCGAGAGCGGCGTCACATCGAGCAGCAGCACATCCTTGACGTCGCCCGCGAGGACGCCGCCCTGGATCGCTGCGCCGATCGCCACCACCTCGTCGGGGTTCACACCCTTTGATGGCTCCTTGCCACCGAAGAGCGCCTTGACCGCCTCAACAACGGCGGGCATGCGCGTCATGCCGCCAACGAGAACGACCTCGTCGATCTCCGACGCCTTGAGACCCGAGTCCTTCAGTGCGGCGAGCACTGGGGCCTTCGTCTTCTCGATCAGGTCGGCGACCAGGGCCTCGAGCTTGGCTCGGGTCAGGGTCACCACCACGTGCTTCGGACCGGTCGCGTCGGCCGTGATGTACGGCAGGTTGATCTCGGTCTGGCCCGTGCCGGAGAGCTCAATCTTGGCCTTCTCCGCCGCCTCCTTGAGGCGCTGAAGGGCCTGCTGATCCTTTGAAAGGTCGATCCCCTGGTCCTTCTTGAACTCGGCCAGGAGCCAGTCGATGATGCGCTGGTCGAAGTCGTCGCCACCAAGGTGCGTGTCGCCGTTCGACGACTTCACCTCAAAGACGCCGTCGCCAAGCTCGAGGATCGAGATGTCGAACGTGCCGCCACCTAGGTCGTACACGGCGATCTTCTCTTCCTTCTTCTTGTCGAGACCGTAGGCGAGCGCCGCGGCGGTTGGCTCGTTGATGATGCGCTTCACATCGAGGCCCGCAATGCGCCCGGCATCTTTCGTTGCCTGTCGCTGCGTGTCGTCGAAGTAGGCTGGCACCGTAATCACGGCTTCGGTGATCTTCTCGCCGAGGAACGCCTCCGCATCAGCCTTCAACTTCTGCAAAATCATTGCCGACACTTCTTGCGGTGAATACGAGCCGCCGTCGACCTTGACCTTGACGCCGTCGCTGCCGGCATCCTTCTCAACGACGTACGGAACAAGGCCTTTCGTCTTCAACGACTCAGCGTCGTCAAAACGTCGACCCATGAAACGCTTGATGCTAAAGACGGTGTTCGTTGGATTCGTCACCGCCTGGCGCTTCGCCAGCTGGCCAACGAGTCGCTCGCCGCCCTTCCCAAAACCAACAACTGACGGAACGGTTCGTCCGCCCTCGGCAGAACTAATCACCGTTGGCTCACCGCCAACCATGGCGGCAACAACACTGTTCGTGGTTCCTAGATCGATCCCGATAATCTTTCCCATTTGGTTCTCCTTTTCTTAACTGCTTCCAAAATTTTCCAAGTCATGTGGAGCGGTCGCTCCTCTAATCGTTCGCCACACTCACCACCGCAGGTCGCAGAATTCGGTCACGAATTCGCCACCCTTTTTGATGCTCGGCAATCACTTCGCCTGCCGGCTTGCCACTTCCGGGAACCTGGGCAATCGCCTCGTGTTCCCGCGGATCAAACGCCTTGCCGACGGATTCAAATGGGGTCACCCCTGCGCTCTCCAGTACCGCCAAGAGCTTTCGATGAATGGCAGCCACGCCTTCGACCCACGGCTCAGCGGTCAGGTTCTCCGGCACTGCCGCGAGGGCTCGATCCATGTCGTCGGCAACAGCTAAGGCCTTGATGAGGAGAGACTCACTCGCCAGCCCAGCCTCGCGCTCCCGCTCCTCGGCGGTGCGGCGGCGGAAGTTGGCGAAGTCGGCGGCGGTGCGCTGGTGGGCGGCGATCTGCTCGTCGCGCTCCAAGAGGGCGGCGGCGAGCGGGTCGAGCTCAGGCGCCCCCTGCTCGGTTACCTCTGATTCGGTCGTCGGATGGGTCATGCGTGCCCCCTTTTGTGCTCAGGAGCCCCCGCTTCGGGCAGCTCTCGTGCGTAAGTTAGCACTCAAAGGTTAAGAGTGCTAACTCGCTGACGCGAGAATACGCCTCTGAAGGGTGGGAGTCAAGCGCGGCGCGAAGGGTCGACAGGCCGAGCGGGAGCCTGGCGCTGGTTAAGCGCGGTGGTAGCGGGTCACGAGCTCCGAGAGCAGGTGGGCCACGAATTGCACTGAGCCGACCGCGCGTGGGTACGGCATACGCGTTGGCCCGAGGACCCCCACCACACCGAGCGCCTGACCCGGTACCCCATATGGGGCGAGGATCAGGGAGACGCCATGCATATCAACGGGGGCGTTCTCACTGCCGATAAAGAGACGGACCTCGTCCCCGCGAACGACCTCTTGCACGAGCTCACCGAGGTAGCCGCGACCTTCAAGGGCAGTGAAGACGTTCCGCACTCGAGTGCTCTCGGCAAACTCGGGGGCCTCCATCACATTGAGCAGGCCGTCGCTATACACCTGCTCTACCGCGGCATCGTCAATCTCCGCGAGGAGCCGGCTCGTGCGCTCAAGCACCACACGCATGATCGACCGATTCGGCATCGACTCAGGGAGGTTGGTGGCTGCAGCAGCAAGTTGCGCGGAACTCTTGTCGAGCACCGTGGCGTTCAGACGGTTCGCGACGACGGAGAGGGCATCTTGTTCAGCCCCCTCTGGGAGTGGCATCAGCGTTGGGCGCACGCTTCCATCGCTCACCACAGCGATGAGTGTGGCGAGGCGATCGGCGGTGCGCACAAGGTCGACGTGACGAAGTCGTGCGGAGGTCGGGCGCATCGGTGTCGCGATTCCCGCGGCGCGCGAGGAGCTCGCCAAAGTTGTTGCGGCAATGCGGAACCACTGGTCGGCGCCACCCTCGGCCTGGCCGAACTGGTGACGAATCATGAGCTGGTCGACCGGGGTCACCTCATCGGGAGTGGCGATCTCAACCGCGTAGGTGCGATAGCCGAGGTCTGTCGGGATGCGGCCGGCGGAGGTGTGCGGCTGCATCAGGAGACCAAGCTCCTCCAATTCAACGAGCACCCCGCGAACCGTGGCTGGTGAGACACCAAGGTCGTACCCGTCCGAGAGCGCGATCGAACCGACCGGGGTCGCCGTTCGGATGTGCTCCTCCACGAGGGCGGCGAGGATCAGACGGGCACGATCGTCCAGGAGTCCGGTGCGCCGCTGTCGTCGAACCATAGCTACCTCTTCTCTTGGCACTCCACAGATGCCGAGTGCCAACTCAGTCTAGAGGGGTCAGCGCCGCTGGGTCAAAAGGGTAGAATAAATTTCTATGACGAATAGATACGCCATTCAGACCCGCGGCCTCACCAAGCACTACGGCCGCGCCGGCGAGATCAAGGCGCTCACCTCCATCGACCTCGAGATCAATGAGGGCGAGCTCTTCGGTTTCCTTGGTCCGAACGGCGCGGGGAAGAGCACCGCCATCCGCACCCTGCTTGGCTTCCTTCATCCAACCGGCGGCTCCGCCTCGGTGCTCGGCCTCGATGTCGTCAAGGACTCGGTCGAGATCCGTCGTCGCGTTGGCTACCTCCCGTCCGGCTTCGCCGTCTACGACTACATGAGCGGCCGTGAGTACCTTGACCACATGCGCGCCCTCAGTGGCCGACCGTCACTCCTGCGCCACCGCGTCATGGAGGCGCTCGAGCTCTCCGATGCAATCTTGAAGCGGCCGGTGCGCGACTACAGCCGCGGCATGCGCCAGAAGATCGGTGTCGTGCAGGCGCTTGAGACGGATCCAGAGTTGCTCATTCTTGATGAGCCGTCCGAGGGTCTGGACCCACTGATGCAGCGGTCGCTGCAGGAGCTGCTCCTTGAGCGCGTCGCTGCCGGTCGCACCGTCTTCTTCAGTAGCCACCTCATCAGCGAGGTGGAGCGCATCTGCAATCGCGTTGCCATTGTTCGTGGCGGCAAGCTTGTTGCACTTGAAACGGTGGAGACTCTCGTGCGATTCCAGCGACGCCGTGTCGACGCGCTCGTCGCGCGCAAGCCAACGCGCCTGACCTCACTCGCCGGCGTCTTTGAGGTCAAGATCACCCCTGAGGGGAAGAGCGGCTACCGCATTAGCTGCGAGGCAGAATCAGCGGCGGTCCCCAAGCTCATCGCCCGACTGCAGACCTCGGGGCTCCGCGACCTACTTATTGAGGCCGCAAGCCTTGAAGAGGCCTTCATGTCGTATTACGGCGATGCGCGACACAGCTCTAGTGTTGTGCAGGTCTTCCCAGAGGTTGCCGAGGTGAAGAAGGCGACGCTGAAGGCTGCCGCGAAGAAGGCGACGCTGAAGGCTGCCGCGAAGAAGGCTCCTGCCAAGAAGAGCGCGACCAAGAAGAGGAGCTCCCGATGATTAACTTGATCCTCTTCCGGCGACTCATGCGCGGTCATCGAATCCGCCTCGCTGTGGGGCTGGCAGTTGTGGTGGTCTGGTCGCTCCTCTTCCCCGTGATCTACAAGGCCTTCCAGGACTCCATCTCTGGGAAGCCGATTCCGCCTGGTGCTGGCAACTTCTCGACTCTCGCAGGCACGATCTCCGTTGGCTTTATCCATCCGATCTCAATCGCGCTCTTCGGGATCCTGAGCGCTGGGCTCACCGTTGGCGCCCTCTCCGGGGAGCGACAGCGTGGCACGTTAGAGCTTCTCCTTAGTCGACCACTGAGCCGCCGCAAGATCCTTGCAACCATGCTCGTTGAAGGCTGGGTCGGCGCCGCCCTCGTCTCGTTTGCCTACGTTATTGGAACGGTGCTGGGCGCACAGATTGCCGGCGTGACCGACCAACTTGCATTCGACCACCTGCCGATCTTGTGGGCGTATGGCGCCCTCTTCTGGGGCATGTTCGCCACGATCGGCATTGCCACAAGTGGCAGCTTCGACAACACCGCGCCATCCATGGCGATCACCGTCTCGTTCATCATGGCGAACTACATCCTTGAGGTGATCGGCTCTTTCTGGGATGTGGTGGAACCGTATCGCTACCTCTCGCTCTTCAACCACTTCTCGCCAGTCAACCTGCTCAATGGCACAGTTGATAGTTCGTCGGCGCTGATCTTTGGTGTGGTCGCCCTGATCGCTGCGGGTTGGGCTCTCTACATCTTCCCGCGCCGCGACCTCGCCGCACCGAACTGATCCGCGTCGCGCCAACGCGCGACGCTCTCTACACGATCCGCGAGAAGAGTTCGTTGCTCAGCAGGCGGCCCCGTAGCGTCAGCTGAATTCGTGATGCGTCCTTCGGATGTGGCGCGAGTAGCCCATTCGATTCGCCCCACGTAATGGCCTCGCCAAATCCGTTGCGCACCGCGAGGTCGCGCTCGACGCCGCGCGCCATGCGCAACGCCAGCACCAAGCCCTCTGCGACGCCTGCAGCGTCACTCTCGGAGGCCGATTCGCCACCCGGTGGAAGCTCGCCATGCTGCAGTGCCCCCTCCCACGCGTCGAGATTCGCAGAGTTCCAACGGCGCGTAACGCCATCAAAGGCGTGCGCGCCTGGGCCAACGGCGGCAACGCTGGCGCGCTCCCAGTAGAGGGTGTTGTGCTTTGATTCGTGGCCGAAGGTTGCCCAATTACTGATCTCGTACCAGTCGTAGCCAGCAGCGGGGAGGCGGCTGTTGAGGTGCTCGAGCTCCAGTGCGCCGCGCTCTTCGTCTTGGGCGGCGGCGGCCCGCTCCCGCCAGGCGACCGCGCCCGCGGGGGTGGCGAGGCGGTCGTCGCCAGACTCATCGGGGCCGAGGCTGAGGGTGAGGGCGTAGACGCTGAGGTGGTCGGGGGCGAGGGCGATCGCCGCGTCGAGGCTCGCCGCCCAGGCGTCAAAGGGGAGGTCCGGGAGGTCGGCCAGGAGATCCATCGAGAGGCTGGCGAACCCAGCGGCGCGGGCGGCGGCAATCGTCGCCACTACGTCGTCAGGGGTGTGGCGACGGCCAAGGGAGCGGAGCGCGGTCGTATCCATCACCTGCACGCCCACGCTGAGCCGAGTGACGCCAGCCTGCACAACGCCGGCCAAGTCACCCCGCTCGTCGGCACCCGGGTTCGCCTCGAGGGTCACCTCGGCGTCGGGGGCCAGCCCGAAGCGATCTCGAATGCGTTCGATGAGAGAGGCGAGGCGATCGGTCGGTAACAGTGACGGCGTGCCGCCACCGAGGTAGAGCGTTTCAAGTGGCTGGCGTCCGGCAGAGCCGAGGCTGCCGAACTGTGCATCGGTCAGCTTCGCGCGCAGATCAATCTCTTGTTCCACTGCGGTGAGGTACCCGCCCATGCGTGAGCGCGGACCAAAGGCTGCGGCACCCGCGACAACAACGAAGTCACAGTACGGGCAGAGCGAGCGACAGAAGGGCACATGCACATAAAGTCCGCGCGGTGGCGCGGGCTGCGCGCCTGTTGTCACGTTAATCGGCGTCGGTGCGCAAGACGGCGAGGAAGGCCTCTTGCGGAATTTCAACGGAGCCGACGCGCTTCATGCGCTCCTTCCCCTCTTTCTGCTTCTCGAGCAGCTTCTTCTTTCGCGTGATGTCGCCGCCGTAGCACTTTGCCAACACGTTCTTGCGGACCGCCTTCACTGTTTCTCGCGCGATCACCGTGCCGCCGATCGCCGCCTGAATCGGCACCTCAAACATTTGGCGTGGAATCAACTCTTTCAGTTTCGATGCGAGGTTTCGACCAGCACTCTGCGCGCGGTCGCGGTGAATGATCGTGCTGAGCGCGTCAACCGGTTCGCCGTTTACGAGAATGTCAAGCTTCACCAGTGGCGCGACGCGATACTCCGATTCAACGTAGTCGAGCGAGGCGTATCCCTGTGTGCGGCTCTTCAGCTGATCAAAGTAGTCGACGATCAGTTCGGCAAGTGGAATCTGGAAGCGCATCACGACGCGCTTCTCATCGAGATACTCCATTCCATCGAAGATGCCGCGCTTGTCGGTGGAGAGCTCCATGATCGTGCCGATATAGGTTGATGGCGTTACAACCGAGGCGGCGACCCAGGGCTCGCGAATCTCGTCGATGTGGTTCGGGCTGGGGAGCTGGGCGGGGTTGTTGATCAGGAGCTCCCCCTTCTCGTTGTTGAGCATCACCTGGTACTTGCAGGAGGGGGCCGAGGCGATCAGCTGCAGGTTGAACTCACGCTCAAGGCGCTCCTGCACGATCTCCATGTGTAGGAGGCCGAGGAAGCCGCAGCGAAAGCCGAAGCCGAGGGCGGCGGACGACTCCGCTTCAAAGGTGAAGCTGGCGTCGTTGAGGTGCAACTTCTCGAGCGCCTCGCGCAGCGCAGGGTAATCCTCACCACTGAGCGGATACAGGCCGGCGAAGACGAGTGGCAAGGCAACCTGGTAGCCAGGGAGTGGTTCAGTTGCAGGGCTCGTTTCCGATGTGACCGTGTCACCAACGCGCGCGTCGCGCACGCTCTTCAGTCCTGTGGCGATGTAGCCAACCTCGCCGGCGACTAGCTCTTGCACTGGCACATGTTGTGGTCGGAAGTAGCCGAGCTCTACCGGCACGCAGTGCGCGCCGGATCCCATCATCAGAATTGGATCGCCCGCTTTAAGCCGACCCTCTTGTACGCGGATGTAGTTCACGACGCCTTTGTAGGTGTCGTAGTGGGAATCGAAGACAAGTGCGCGCAGTGGCGCGTCGAGTGGCCCACTTGGCGCTGGGATGCGCGCGACGAGCGCCTCGAGAATTTCGGCGATACCGATCCCCGCCTTCGCCGAAGCGAGGATCACCTCTTCTCGAGGAATGGCGAGTGAATCTTCCAACTCGCCCATCACCATCTCCGGGTCGGCGGCGGGGAGATCAATCTTGTTGAGCACCGGAATGATCACCAGGCCGAGCTTCATTGCCAGGTGCACATTGGCGAGGGTCTGCGCTTCAATCCCTTGGCTCGCATCAACGACCAGGATCGCGCCGTCGCAGGCCTGCAGGCTTCGTGAGACCTCGTAGGCGAAGTCGACGTGTCCAGGAGTGTCGATCAGGTTGAGGCCATAGGTGAGGCCATCGTTCGCCACATAGTCCAGGCGGACCGCGCGGGCCTTGATCGTGATCCCCTTCTCACGCTCGAGGTCCATGGAGTCGAGCATCTGCGAGGTCATCAGCCGCGCCTCCACCGTATGAGTCGCCTCGAGCAGGCGATCGGCCAGGGTCGACTTCCCATGGTCGATGTGCGCGATGATGCTGAAGTTGCGCAGCCGAGACTGCGGGATGGTGCTCATGTCCTAAGGATCCCACGCTCGCGCCAGTCCCGTCGCAGGGCGCCTGAGGCCGAGCGCAAGGGAGCCTCTGCTACGATCGCCCGACGGCTCAACCGAGCCCCAGAAGCTGATGGAGTGACCAATGGGAAAGACCCCGCGCAAGTACAAGGGTGCACGAACACCACAGTCGCTAAAAGAGGTTCGCGCCTCTGCCCGCCGCAACGCGGTGCAGCAGCCACAGCGAACCGCCGCAAAGAGCCTCGTGGCGAAGGCGCTCGAGATCATCACCGGCCAGGCCCAGGGCGACACCGCCGCCGCCGTCAATAAGGCGTCGAGCGCCCTTGACCGCGCCGCGAAGCACGGTGCCATCCATAAGAACGCTGCGGCTCGACGCAAGTCGCGCCTCGCCAAGAAGGCTGCCGTTGCGGCTGCTGCTGGCGGCGTGATGCCGAAGGTCGTCAACAAGAAGAAGTCGGCGCCGAAGAAGGTCGCCGCACCGAAGGCTGCGGCCGCCGCTGTAAAGCCGGCTGCCAAGAAGCCAGCCGCTAAGAAGCCTGCTGCCAAGAAGGCGGCGCCAAAGGCCTAAGCGAACGAATCGATCGACCGCCCGCTGCGCATCGCGCAGTGTGGCGGGACGACGATTAGGCGACGGGCTCCTCGCGCTTCACGCGCGGCGCACTCGGCCAGTAGAAAAGCCCGCCCAACAACGCGAACAGTGTGGTGCTGCCGATCAGCAGCCGCGCCGTCCCCATTTGGCCATCCCAATACCAGTCGGTGAATGAGTTCACGTCAGTAATCCCGGCCTCGGTGAGTGCCGCCTTGCCACCATCGGCGCCCTGATAGCGCACGTAGACGCACTCCGGTCCCGCTTTGCATTTGAACGAGCCGCCCATCTTTTCGTCGCGGTAGCCCGGGTCGAGCGAGAAGAAGAAGAGCTTCACCGCAAGGAAGAGGGCGGCAAAGGTAACGGCGGTGATTGCGCCGCTCCAACCGGCATTCGCAAGGATGCGACCGGGGCGGCCACGAAGCTGTCCAGCTCGCTGATTCCCATACCAGCCAATGAGAAGCCCGGAGAGCGGGGCGAAGACGATATAGGCGGGATCAATCGGGATCACCATCAAGAAGCTCACGGCGACGGTGAGCGCCATGCCGACGCCAACAAAAGCGGCAACCGTTGCGCCGCGATCCACAAAGCGGCTCATGCGTGGGTCACGTGGGAGAAGGCGTTGCGTCCGGCGTAGATCGCTCGTGGGCCGAGCTGCTCTTCAATGCGCAAGAGGCGGTTCAACTTAGCGACGCGCTCTGATCGTGATGGGGCGCCGGTCTTGATCTGCCCAGCGTTCGTAGCCACCGCCAGGTCGGCGATGGTGGTGTCTTCGGTCTCACCAGAGCGATGGCTCAAGATACTCGCCCAGCCGGCGCCGCGCGCCAGGGTGATCGCATCCAGGGTTTCGGTGAGGGTGCCGATCTGGTTCGGTTTAACGAGCAGCGCGTTGGCGGCACCGGCATCAATGGCGCGCTCGATGCGGTGCGTATTCGTCACGAGCAGGTCGTCGCCCACAATCTGCACCTTGCCACCGATGCGCGCGGTCAGCGCCTCCCAGCCACTCCAGTCATCTTCGGCCAAGCCATCTTCGATGCTGATGATCGGATACTTTGAGGCCCAGCTTGCCCAGAGATCAACAAGTGCACCGCTCTCCAGGGTGCGCCCCTCGCGCTCCAACTTGTAGTGACCGTCTGTCTGCAGCAACTCTGTCGCGGCGGCGTCAATGGCAATCGCGATCTCATCGCCGGGTCGATACCCAGCCGATTCAATCGCCGACATCAACGCATCGAGTGCCGCCTCGTTCGAGGGAAGGCTTGGTGCGAAACCACCTTCGTCACCCTGGCCGGTTGCAAGGCCGCGATCGTGCAAGTTCTTGCGGAGTGCGGCGAAGACTTCGCTGCCAGCGCGGAGCGCTTCGCGATACGTCGTGGCGCCAACTGGCACCACCATGAACTCCTGGAAGTCAGTGGAATTCGCGGCGTGCTTGCCGCCGTTCAAGATGTTCAGCAGCGGCACAGGGAGCGTCACCGCAGCGTCACCGCCAAGTTCGTGCCAGAGCTCGCGGCCGTGCAACGCGGCGCGGGCGTGCGCCGCTGCAAGCGAGACGCCGAGGATCGCATTCGCGCCGAGTCGACCTTTCGCTGGCGTTCCATCCAGCGCAATAAGTGCGGCGTCAAGGGCGCGCTGGTCGCTCACAGAGGTGCCGTTGATGGCCTGTGCGATCTCACCGCTTACCGCGGCGACGGCACCAAGGACACCCTTGCCACTGAAGCGGCTCTTGTCGCCATCGCGACGCTCAATGGCTTCATGGGCGCCAGTGGAGGCGCCTGAGGGAACTGCAGCCCGACCACGAACGCCACCCGTCAACGTGATGTCTACCTCAACCGTTGGCGTGCCACGGGAGTCGAGAATCTCGCGCGCGTGGATCGCGGCGATACGGTCGCTCATGCCAGGGGATCGCTCTCGTCGT
>JBAXWE010000020.1:0-18416 GCA_037128565.1 bacterium | reverse complement strand
TGCGTACGCAGCATGGATCTTGCGGTAGTCGTGGCCGCCGCGGCGAAGGTGCACCAGCTCGTCATCGGAGAGATGCTTCACCAGCGCGCCGAGCTCTGGCTCTGGGCCGAAGAAGTGTTCGCGAATGTAGGCGCCACCGGCGACGATGTACTTCTGGAACTCACCGTCGACCGTCGAGTCCATCTTGCGTACCAGATGCCCACCAGCATCGTTCGCCAGGAGTTCGTCCCATTCGCGGCTCCAGATCACCTTGATCACGTTCCAACCAGCACCGCGGAAGAGGCCTTCGAGCTCCTGAATGATCTTGCCGTTGCCGCGCACAGGGCCATCGAGTCGCTGCAGGTTGCAGTTCACCACCCAGGTCAGGTTGTCGAGTCCTTCGCGCGCGGCGAGGGTCAGCGCGCCAGCTGACTCTGGCTCATCCATTTCGCCGTCACCGAGGAATGCCCAGACGCGGCTCCCCGACGTGTCGGTGAGACTACGGTTGTGGAGGTAGCGGTTGTAGCGCGCCTGATAGATTGAACCGATGCCGCCGAGGCCCATCGAGACGGTTGGGAACTCCCAGAAGTCCGGCAAGAGGCGCGCATGCGGATACGACGGAAGTCCGCCATGCCCAGCAGTCTCTTGGCGATAGCGGTCGAGCTGTGGCGCGTTGATGCGCCCCTCGAGATAGGCGCGCGCATAGATGCCCGGAGCGGCATGCCCCTGATAGAAGATCTGGTCGCCGGCACTCCCCTGCTTACCGCGGAAGAAGTGGTTGAAGCCGACCTCGTAGAGGCTCGCGGCGCTCGCGTAGGTGGCGAGGTGTCCGCCGATACCGGCATGCATCTTGTTCGCGCGGAGGACCATGGCGGCGGCGTTCCAGCGAATGATGTGGCGAATGCGGGTCTCCATCGCCTCGTCACCAGGGAAGGCGGGCTCATCACTGGTCTTGATCGTATTGATGTACGGCGTGGTGGCGAGGGTCGGCAGGTCGACGCCAAGGTCGCGCGCTCGCGCGAGAAGTCGCATCAGCAGAAGCTTGGCGCGCTCTGGGCCGTGGGCGGTGATGGAGCGCTCGATCTCTCCGATCAGGCGTGCCGTCTCCGTTGGGTCGGCGTCGGGGATCTGCTCAAGGAAGTCGAAGGTCTGCACGATTCCCCAAGGGTAGCGCCCCGTGCGAGGATGCGGGTATGGCGAAACCGCAGCGTGCCCTTCTGATCGTGGACCTGCAGGTCGACTTCGGCGACCCCTCGGGGAGCCTCTTCGTTGCCGGCGCCCCTGCCGCCCTCCCCCACGTGCTGCGCCTCGTTGAGCGCGCTCGCACCCACGAGGAGCTCGTCGTCTGGAGCCAGGATTGGCACCCCGAGAGCACGCCGCACTTCGCGACCGAAGGTGGCGCATGGCCAGTGCACTGTGTCGCTGGCAGCCCCGGTGCCGAACTCCTCCCCGAGGCGGTCTTGGCTCAACGGCCCGGCGACGTTGTGATCCGCAAGGGCGTAGCGGGCGAGGATGGCTATAGCGCGTTCTCACTTCGCAATCCAATCACCGGCGAAGTCCGCTCGACTGAACTTGCGTCGCATCTGCGCGATGCTGGCGTGACACTTCTGACGATCTGTGGACTCGCCACCGATTGGTGTGTGAAGGCCAGCGCACTTGACGCGTTGACTGCGGGGTTCACCGTTGAGGTTGCCATCGCTGCAACCGCCGGCGTCGAACTGCACGAGGGTGACACTGACGCAGCGCTGAAAGTAATCGAAGCGGCGGGGGGCGTGCTCTGCTAATGCTCTTCGCCCTTCTTCCCCTCGCTGGATTGATCGGTGCAATTGCTGTCGAGCTGCTTCTCGGCCGGCTGATCAGCTCGGGCGCAATCCGACGACCTGAGATCAATCTATCGATGGAGATCGCTGCGCCACAGACTGCGGTCTGGGAGTACGCCTCCGACATTGCCCGGCAGCCTGAGTGGATGCATGAGATGAAGCGCGTAGAGATGCTGACCCAACCGCCGGTCAAGCCCGGCTCGCGCGGCCGGGCCACGGTGCGCATCTTTGGCATCTCAACAACTGATGATGTGGTGATCACGCAATTCGATCCACCGAGCACCTTTGCGATACGGCATGAGGGGAAATTTGTCGGCGAGGGGCTCCTACGCTTCACGCAGGTTGATGCAGCACATACACGCATCGATTGGATGGAGTATCTACGGCCACCGCTCTTCGCGCATCTCGGGGGTTTCCTTCAGCGGCCAGTTCTCGGTGCAATCTTCCGGTCGGATCTACGGAATCTCAAGCGCATCCTCGAAGAGGGTCCGAAGGGGAACTAGCCGCCGCAGGAGATTGCGAGCGGGATGGGATCGCTGCCGAAGGTCTTGAGCTGTCGAGCAACCGTGGTGGTCGCGCCTGGCTCAATGCGCGGCGTAGAGATGATCTCGGAGAGTCCAGCACTGCCGATCACACTCGTGGTGACCTGGCACGTCGCTGATCCGGCGGTGGCCCCCGTGTTGGTGACCGTGATCGTCACTGCCAGCCCGCCCGGCACCGAACTCGCACCACTCATCGTGGCGGCAAATGGCCCAATCCCGCGCGACGAGTTGCCTGCGAGCGCAGCGAGTAGAAGGACTGCGGCACCGATGCCGAGAAAGACGGTGCCGTGGGTCTGGCTCGCTGATGGCTGTGCGAGACCAAGGGGATTACAGCGCTCGCAGAGTGCCGTCTGTAGCGAGACGGGCGCACCGCAACGAACACATGCCTGAACCTGATTGCGAGTCTGCGCGTCGCTCATGCGCCCATCATCGCAGTTTCGCAAAGAGTTGGACAGCGTCCGCCACATCACGTTCAGTACGGACGGTCACGATCAGGCCGTCGGCACCATGGAAACGCGCCTCAGACAACACGCCCTCTGGGTCCCTACCGAACGGTGAGGCAGCAAACGTCTCACTGGCGCGCAGCTCATACAGCAGGTGTGCTCGCACAGGTGGCTTGGCGTGACCGACCGTACCCTCGCGTTCGCGTAGCCGCGCACATCCAGCGGCGAAACTAGCCAGCGGTGCAACCCACTCATCGGCGGCAGAGGCCGCGAGGCTGATGGAGCTTGGATGGTCTCCCGCGACGAGCAGTCGCACGCGCGCACCGGGGCGTGGCGCGCTCGACGCGCCGCTCAGGCTTCCTGGCGCAGCGAGCGTGAGACGCCCACTCGGATCGCCGCCCAGCATCGCGCGCGCGACCGCGACCTGCTCCGTCAGTGCCGCAATACGCTCCGAGACTTCGCCGTACGGGATTCCAAGTGCGTCGTGCTCGGCCACATCACCGCCAGCACCGATGCCGAGCGTGAAGCGCCCTGGCGCGATCGCGTCGAGTGTCGCCGCGATCTTTGCGGTGAGTGCTGGGTGGCGCTTCGTGACATCAAGCACCAGCGTCCCGACCTGCAGTGTTGCATTCTGCGTCAGTGCTGCTGCAGCAAGGCTTGTCGCCTCGAGTACTGGGCGATCTGGCGCGCCTCGCCCCATGAGGTGATCCCAGATCCAGAGGCGATCAATCGGCGCGGCGGCCAGGAGTGCAGCGGCGCGCAGCCACGCATCCCCTTCCAGACCGATGGTGCCGAGGGCGACGCCGATTGGGAGCGGCGCAGTTCGCGTCACGTGCGAACGGACTAGCGAGCGCCGAGCGTCGCGGCAGCCTTCAGCGCAGCGCCGATCGTGAGATCAATGCGCTTGATCAGTTCATCTTCAGGGAGTCGGTACCACGGCTCACTGCCCCCCTTGCGGGCCTCGGCGACAACCTTTGGATCGCGAATCGTGTCGGAGACCGTGAGGATCGTTCCAGCGCGAACCGGTCGGCCCTTGGCGCGCTCACGCATCGCGAGCAGGAACATTGCGGCCGACTCCATCTCGACTCCGAGATAGCCGCGGGCGCCCCAGCGCGCCGTACCCGCTGGGTTTGGATCGTAGAAGACGTCAGAGGTGACGATCGGCCCAACATGAGTCGTCAATCCTTCGGCCTTCGACGCGGCGACAAGAACGTTCGTCACGTCGAAGTCGGCGGTTGGCGCCGTCGGCTCGTCAAATCCGAGGATTGGACCGATGCCGCTGCTTGCAACGGCCGCCGAGGCGACAATCACATCGCCAGTCTCGAGATGTAGGAAGCCGCCACAGGTGCCGATGCGTACGAAGGTCTCAACGCCGAGGTTCAGCAGCTCTTCCATGACGATGCTGGTCGTTGGCGTCCCCATCCCCGTCGTCTGAACGCTCACCGGCACGCCGTTGATCGTCCCCGTATAACCGAGGAGGCCACGATGCTCGTTCACGAGCTTCGCCTTCTCGAGTCCGCCATCGAACCGCGCCGCGATCCGCTTGGAGCGGTTCGGGTCCCCCGGCATGAGGACGATTGGGGCGTAGTCGCCGCTCTCGGCGTGTAGATGGATCTGGGCCATAGAGCACCTCCGCAACTTCTGGGCCCACCCTAAGGACGGCGGGCTCCGTTGCGTGTAGCGTACGCCTCATGAGCCCTAGAGGAATCCACGATCCCGCAATTCGGACCTTCCTCGACCGTCCACGCTTCGGCACGCTCTCTACGATCGACGCCGACGGGGCCCCCTTCGCCGCGGTCGTCTGGTACGAGCTCGCGGGCGACACCATCATTGTCAATAGTTCGGAGGGGCGTCGCTGGCCCACCAACCTCCGCCGCGACCCGAGATGCTCGTTCATGGTGGAAGACCGATACGACTATGTACAGATCCTCGGCCACGTGACGATTGATGACGACCAGGAGCGTGGCCAGACGCAGTTGCAGCGGGTGGCGGCGAAATACCTCTCCGACCCGGCGCTCCTTGCCACGACACTCGCTAATCTTGGGGCGAAGCAGCGTATCCTCATTGAAATCATTCCAGATCAGATCTTCGCGCACGGTAAGCCCGCCGCGAACCAGGAGTAGGGGGCAACTATGGGTAACGGGGCAGCAAAGATCGGCTACGCCGCAATGCTCGAGCAGTTTGGCCCGACCGAGGTCGTCGACTATTCCGTAGCCGCCGAGCAGGCGGGCTTCAGCGGCGTGATGGCCGCCGATCACTTCCAGCCATGGGTGCCAGAGCAAGGCTCCGCGCCATTTGTGTGGAACGTGATGACACTTCTTGCTGAACGCACCAAGGGCGATGTCGGCCCCGGCGTCACCTGCCCCGGTTGGCGTATGCATCCGGCAACGGTTGCGCAGGCGTCGGCAACACTTGAAGCGATGTATCCGGGTCGCCACTGGCTCGGCCTCGGTTCAGGCGAAGCGCTGAACGAACATGTTGTTGGCGGCTACTGGCCCGAGGTTGGCGAGCGCATCGCACGAATGTTCGAAGCGATCGAGATCATCCGCAAGCTCTTCACCGGCAACGAGGTGAAGCATTCTGGTCGCTGGTATCAGCTGGAGAGCACGCGTCTCTGGACGCTCCCCCCTACCTCGCCACCAATCTACGTGGCGACCGCCGGTCCAATCACCGCCAAGAAGACGGGCGAACTCTGCGACGGCATCATCACCGTCGGCGCCGCTGACGAGAAGATCCAGACAGTCTTTGACAAGTTTGCCGAAGGGGCACGCGCCGCTGGAAAGAACCCAGACACCATGCCGAAGATCTTGCAGCTCCACCTCTCGTGGGCCGCAACCGATGAGGAGGCGCTCGCCAACGCGATGCGGGAGTGGCCGAACGGTGGAATGAAGTTCCCGAAGCAGGACATTCGCAATCCTGCCGACTTCCAGCAGATGGCGAAGCTCGTGCGACCAGAAGACTTCGCTGGGCGCATGGTGATCTCGAGCGACCTTGAGACGCACCGCAAGACGATTCAGCGCTACCTCGACATGGGCTTCGACAAGATCTACCTGCACAACGTTGGTCGGAATCAAGCCGAGTGGGCCGCCGCCTTCGGGCGCGAGGTGCTCCCCGCCCTCACGGCGTGAGCCCGCGCGTCGCACTCCTGGCAGGTGGAGTTGGCGGCGCGAAGCTCGCCCATGGCCTCCGCGCGGCACTCCCCGCTGGCGATCTCTCGATCATCGCGAACCCAGGCGACGACTTTGAACTGCACGGTCTCACCATCTGCCCAGACCACGACACCCTGCTCTATACCCTCGCCGATCTCGGTGACCGGGAGCGCGGCTGGGGCCTCGCCGGCGAGACCTGGAACGCCCTCGACCAGTTCGGCAAGATCGGCGCGCCCGACTGGTTCCGACTCGGTGATCGCGACCTTGCGCTGCACATTCATCGCACCGCGGGACTGCGCGCTGGCGGGCGACTCACAGAGGTGAATCGCGCGATTCAGCGCAAGCTTGGACTCAGCGAGGCGCCCATCTTGATGGCGACCGACGACCCGCTCCGCACGCGCCTGCGAACTTCTGATGGCTGGATGGAATTCCAGCCATGGTTTGTCGGCGCTCAGGCGAAGCCTGAAGTCCTTGAGGTGGCATTCGACGGAGCGGAGGCGGCGCGCCCGACCGCCGAAACCCTCGAGGCCATTGCCAACGCAGAGCGCATCGTGATTGCGCCATCAAATCCGCTGATCTCGATTGGCCCGATCCTTGCGATCCCTGGGATTCGCGAGGCGATCTTGGCGGCACGAGCGCGCGGTGCCAAGGTCGTGGGGGTTTCGCCGATCGTTGGCGGGAAGGCACTGAAGGGGCCAGCTGACCGCATGCTCGCCGCTGCGGGGCTCGACGTCTCACCAGCGGGTGTCGCCAAACACCTGACCGGACTCATGGATGCGCTCCTTGTGGAGACGTCAGACCTCACCCCTGCGCTTGCCGCTGCAATCGCGCCGCACGTTCGCAAGAGCGTTGCTGCGCCGATTGTGATGACCGACGATGCTGCGCGCCTCGCCGTAGCGCACGCCGTTCTCGCCGTTTCGTGACCGTCATCGCCGTCCTCCCCTTCCGTTCAATCGACTCAGCGAAGTCGCGCATGGCACCACTCCTCGGTGAGGAGGAGCGCCGCGAGTTCTCCGCGCGCCTCCTTGAGCGCACCCTCTTGGCGCTCGGTCGCGCCAAGAGCGTCAGCAACGTGATCCTGGTCTCCCCTGATCCGCTCGCCCGCGCGCTTGCGCGCAGCGGCGGGCATGAGGCGCTCGACGACGGCGGCGTTGATCTGAATGCGGCGATCGCGCTCGGCGTACGCCACGCAGCAACGAGTGGTGCATCTGCGGTGCTGATCCTGCCCGTGGACCTCGCCGAAATTTCGGCGGCAAACATTGATGCGCTCATGGGCGGCTGGTCAGGATCACAACCGGGCCTCCTTGCATCGCCCGATGGCGGCACCTCGGCACTCGTGGTCCCACTCCCACGCACCTTTACGCCGCAATTCGGTCCGAACAGTGCAGCAGCGCATCGAGCGGAGTTCAGCCGCCAAGGCGGTGAGACGGAGTTACTGCACTCACCACTCTCCGCCGACCTTGATACCCCCAGCGATCTGCAGATTGCCGTAGAGCACGAACGCTCCGCCGCAGCGCCTGCCGGCACCCAAGGCCTGCTTGCGCTCCCCATTGACGGGCTCGGCGAGATCCAGCCAGGTGACGACCTCCCCGCGATGATCGCAAGCTGCGTGGCGGCGATCGCAGCAACGAACCCGATTGGTGGGCTGCGCAGCGACGATGTGATTGCCGTGACCCAGAAGATCGTCTCGAAGGCGGAGGGGGCCATCGTTGAGTTAGCCACCATCACGCCACGACCTGAGGCGGTGGAGTACGCGGCGAGGTGGAGTCGCGATGCGCGCCAGGTTGAAGTGGTGCTGCGAGAGGCGGTGCGCGTTGTGCGGATGGATCGCGGCGTGATCATCACCGAGACGGCACACGGATTTGTTCTCGCAAACTCTGGAGTTGACGCCAGCAACGTTGGCCCACGCAGTGGCGAGGTGGTGACGCTCCTGCCGCGCGACCCTGACGGCTCGGCGCGCATGATTCGTGAAGCGATCCGAACAAGGACCGGCGTTGCACCCGGCGTGATCATCACCGACTCGTTCGGCCGCCCGTGGCGCCTCGGCATCACCGACGTAGCGATCGGCGTGGCCGGCATTGCGGCGCTCGAAGATCTGCGCGGCAAGCCCGACGCCGATGGGCGAATGATGGCCGCGACGGTCCGCGCCGTCGCTGACCAGATCGCGGCCACCGCCGAGCTCGCGCTCGGCAAGACCGCCCGTCGTCCGCTCGCCCTCATCCGCGGCGCGCACCCGCAGGTCGCGGAGGATGGGAGCGCCCAGTCGAGCCTGATGCCCCCCGATTGGGACCTCTTCCGCTAATCCGTCAGCCCATATCTGCGGGGGGCGTAGAATCCGCACATGACAAACGCAGAGACCCCCAAGGGATTCGGGTTGGCAATTGACTTCGGCGCGGCGGCCCCCGCCACTGACCTCGCCGTCGCCTCCAGCACCACATCCGCCGCCCCAACAGAGGCGAAGCTCCTGATCCTCGGCTCTGGCCCTGCCGGCCTTACCGCGGCGATCTATGCCGCCCGCGCCGGTCTCGCACCTGTGGTGATCGGCGGATATGCCGCTGGCGGCCAGCTGATGCTGACCAGCGAGGTTGAGAACTTCCCTGGATTCCCCGATGGCATCGACGGCCCTGAGCTGATGGCGAAGATGCGCGCGCAGGCAGAGCGCTTCGGCTCGATCATGGTGGACCAGGATGTTGACCGCGTTGACCTGAGCGCTGAGCCGCATCGCGTGTGGAGCGCTGGTCGTGAATTCCGCGCCGAGGCAATCATTGTCGCGACTGGTGCGTCAGCACTCTGGCTCGGACTAGAGTCTGAGACGCGCCTTCGCGGACGTGGCGTCAGCGCCTGCGCCACCTGCGACGGGTTCTTCTTCAAAGGGCAAGAGGTCGTAGTCGTTGGCGGCGGCGATACCGCGCTCGAAGAGGCACTCTTCCTGACTCGCTTCGCGACCAAGGTGCACCTCGTGCACCGTCGCGACAGCTTCCGCGCCAGCAAGATCATGATCTCGCGCGCTGAGGCACATCCATCAATTCAGCTACACATGAACCGCGAAGTCATTGAAGTGCTCGGCGAGAAGAGCACTGAGGCGGTGATGCTGCGCGACACGACTCCTGGCGCAACTGGCGCACCAGAGCGACTCGCTGTTGGCGGACTATTTGTTGCGATCGGCCACAAGCCGAACACGGCACTCCTCGGCGGCGCCCTCCCCGTTGATGCGGCGGGCTACCTTCAGCTTGAGAGCGACACGACTGCCTCGCAGATTGATGGCGTCTTTATTGCCGGTGACGTGCACGACCACCGTTATCGCCAGGCGGTCACCGCCGCGGGTGATGGCTGCCGCGCCGCACTTGACGCTGAGCGCTGGCTCGCGGAGCGCGACGCCACGAGGTCGTAAGTGTCACGCCACGATGAGGAGATCGCCCTCATTGACACCGCACGTGCCGAACTCCTCTCACTCGTTACCCATGAACTGCGCACACCGCTCGCCGTACTCAGTGCCTATGTTGAACTGCTCTCCGACGCAGCATCTGGGGCCTCTCCCGCGAAGCCGGCGGACCTCGCCGCCTGGCGTGAGGCGGCCATGCAACAGGTTGGTCGCCTTAACCTGCAGATTGATTCGATTCTCACGGCCGCCCGACCAGGCTCAAGCCTGCCGATGCAGCCTGCGCCGATGAACCTGGGCGAGATTACCGGCGCCGTGATCCGAGAGATGGCGCCACTCCTGCGCAATCACTCACTTCGTTGGGAGGAGCCAGAGTCGTCGATCATGGTGCTCGCCGACGAGAGTCGCTTTCGCCAGGTGCTCGGCCACCTCCTCGAAAATGAGGCGAAGTACGCACCCGTCGGTGAACCGGTCTCGATTGGCTGCTGGGTTCGCGATGGTCGCGCCGAGCTCTATCTCACCGACGACGGGGTGGGTATCCCGCGCGAAGACTGGGAGGAGATCTTCGAGGCGTTCGTTCGCCGCACGCAACGCCCCTCCACAAGCGGCTCGGGGATCGGCCTGTACGCGGCACGCCGCCTGATGGGGGCGATGGGGGGTGAGATCAAGATTGAGCCAAACGGATTCGGGGGGAGCCGATTCCTTCTCACGCTTCCCCTCGCCGCCGCATCTCACGGCATACTTCCCACATGAGTACAGCAGCGCAAGCCACTCCCCTCGCGATCTTGGTGGTCGATGACGACCCGGCGCTCGTTGGTGCAATCTCGGCCCTGCTGACCGCTGGCGATTACCAGGTTCATGCCGCCTATAACGGCGTTGAGGCGGTCGAGGCCTTCGACGCGACGAAACCGGCACTCGTTCTACTTGACCTCGCTATGCCAGGACGCGACGGACTGAACGTGATCCACGAGATCCGCACCCGCAGCGCGACGCCGATCATCGTGTTGACTGGCGAATCAGATGAGACAGCAAAGGTTGATGCCCTCGACGCTGGCGCTGATGACTACGTCACCAAGCCCTTCGGCCGCCAAGAACTTCTCGCCCGCGTTCGCGCCGCCCTTCGACGCGGTGGTGAGCCAGCCGACGGTTCCGCCCGTGACCGCACGATCGTTGGCGCCGCAGGCCTACGAATCGACATCAGCCGCCACGAAGTACACGTCGGATCACGACTCCTCGCCCTCACCAAGACCGAGTTCAACATCCTGGAGGCCCTCGCCTCAGTGAAAGGCCGCGTTGTGACGCAGCAGCGACTCCTTGCCGCCGCCTGGCCGAACAAGGCCACCCCTGATCCGCTGCTACTCAAGCCGCATGTCGCTCGCCTCCGCAGCAAGCTCGAAGAGGTGGGTGGGCCACTCCCCGAGTCGGTTCGTGGCGTTGGCTATCGCCTCGGCGGGGTGTAAGCACTAGTCTCTGACCACCCGTCCGTGCGCACATATCTGGCGTTTACGAACGAACCCTAGAATCCCCCTATGCAAGAGCCAGCACAAGGGGCCCCCGTCGCGATTCGCATCCTCCGTGAGCAACAGCGCCTTGAGCTTGATTGGCGCGACGGTCACGTGAGCGTCTATGAGGCGATTCCGCTGCGCTGGCTCTGCCCCTGTGCCTACTGTCGCGGTGAGGCTGGCCTCCCTGGCTGGCTCGACGCCAATCCGACCCTTAGCCCAAGCCAGATGAAGCTTGAGGGCGGCGAGATGGTTGGAGGCTATGCGCTCTGCCTCTTCTGGGGCGATGGGCATCGCACCGGCTACTACACCTGGTCGCTCCTACGACAGCGCTGCTCCTGCGCCAGCTGCATGAGTGCCCCACGATGACGCTCGGAGTCAGTCGCGAGCTCTCGCTTCTCGCCTTCAATGCGCGCGTTTTGACTGAGGCGTCAAACAGCAAGCGGCCGCTCCTTGATCGATTCCGCTTCCTCGGCATCGTCGCATCGAACATCGATGAGTTCTACGGGGTGCGCGTTGCCGGTATTCAAGACCAACAGGCCGCCGGCGTACGCGCCCCAGGACCTGACGGCCGCACTCCCGACGTGCAACTAGCTCTGATTCGCGAGGCGACCAGCCTCCTCGCCGAATCGGCACAGGAGAGTTGGGGCACGCTCGTCGAGGAGTTGCGCAGCGCGGGGTTGCCACTTCGAAGGTGGGCTGACCTCGATGCCGCCGAGCAGTCCATCTTGACGGAGCGGTTCACGCGCGAGATCTTCCCCGTGCTGACTCCCCTCGCGGTTGACCCCGGCCACCCGTTCCCGCTCATTAGCTCGCTCAGTCTTTCGCTCGCGATCCGGCTTCGCGCACATGGCGGCGAAGAGATTTCACTTGCGCGCGTAAAGGTGCCAACAATCCTCGGACGAATCGTGCAATTCGGCAACGGCGACTGGATCCTGATGGAAGAGCTGATCTTGGCCCACCTTGATCTCCTCTTCCCTGGCACAGAGATCCTGGACGCACATCTCTTTCGCGTCACGCGCGACGCCGACCTCGACACCGTTGAGGAGGAGGCGGACGACCTTCTTGAAGCGATTGAAGAGGGACTCCGCCAACGCCGATTCGGCAGCGTGGTGCGCCTAGAGGTTGCCACTGAGATGCCGAGCGCGTTGCTTGAGATGCTCTTGGCCGGCCTCGAGATCAGCCAGAGCGAGGTGCAGGTTATTGAGGGCACGCTCGACCTCTCCGTTGCGCTGCAGGTTGCGAGCCTCCCTCGCCCTGATCTGCGTGCTCCGCGTTGGCAACCGTTCACGCCAGCGCGTATCACTGCGAGTAAGTCAGCCGCGTCCCCAAACGGCGACATCTTCACGGTGATCGCGGAGGGCGATCTGCTCGTGCACCACCCATACGACAGTTTTGAAGCGAGCGTCGATCAGTTCTTCGCCCAGGCCGCCGATGATCCTGAAGTCCTCTCCATCCGCTCCACGCTCTATCGGACTGGGGCAACCTCAAGCATCCCTGCGCACCTGATCCGCGCCGCCCAGGCTGGCAAAGAGGTGGTGGTGCTGGTCGAGCTGAAGGCCCGCTTCGACGAGGCGGCCAACATCGAGTGGGCGCGACGGCTCGAAGAGGCGGGCGCGCACGTGGTCTACGGCGTCATGGGCCTCAAGACGCATTGCAAGGCGACGCTGATCGCACGGCGAGAGGGCTCCTCAATTCACCGCTATGTACACCTATCCACGGGCAACTACAACCCGAAGACGGCTCGCGGCTACACCGACATCGGCCTCTTCACCACGAACGATGCAATTGGCACCGATGTGGGGGTCCTCTTCAACTTCCTGACTGGTGCCGCACGCGCCTCGGCGTACAAGCGCATCCTCGTCGCGCCGAATCATCTGCGCAGCGAGATCAAGAGGCGCATTGATAGCCTTGCCGAACAGGCACGAACTGGTGCCGAGACTTCGATCGCGATCAAGGTAAATGCGTTGATTGATCCCGAGATGATTGCAGCCCTCGACCGCGCCGCAGAGGCGGGTGTCTCCATTGACCTGATCGTTCGGGGCATGTGTGGCCTCCTGCCAAACCCGGAGCGCCATAGGGATCGCCTGCGGATTCGCTCCGTCATCGGTGATTACCTTGAGCACAGCCGCATCTATCGCTTCGCGGGCCCCGAGGGGGTGGAGCTGTTCGCCGGAAGTGCGGACCTGATGGAGCGGAACCTCGACCGACGCGTGGAGGTCCTCTTCCCCCTTGAAGAGCGTGAGGTGAGCCGCAAGGTTGATGAGATCCTCGCCGCACTGCTCGCCGACACATCCAACGCTTGGGAGCTGCAGCCAGACGGGGCCTGGGAGCGCCTCACAGAGACGGGCAACTCGTCATTCGAAACTTTGCGACAGGTGGCTCTCGCCGCAACTCAGGCATAATCTCACCATGGAGCGCGAGTTGAAATTCCTTCTTGATCACGCGCATACCCCCACACTCCCCAGCGGCTACCAAGCGGGCGAAGCGCAGCCCACCCTCCACCTCCTTGATGAGTACCTCGACTATCACGGCCAGATCCTCGCCGCTGGCTGGCGACTGCGACGCCGCCGATCTGATGGTGAAGCATTGCGCTACACACTCAAATCCGCGCGAGGGGCTAACGCGTCAGGCCCACTGAGTGAGCGGATAGAGATTGAGCGCACCCCAGAGCAAATCGAAGAGCTCCCATCGGAGATTGTCACAGCGCTCGCAGATACTGGAGTAGATACCGCCCACGTGCTCAATCGTCTGCACCCGTATCTCACACTTCGCCAGGAGCGCCAACCAGTAGCGCTCTCGAATAGCGACGGAGAACTCGCGCTGCTCAGCGTGGACGAGGTACGCGCGGGCGCACCGACACCCGAAGGAGAGCGCCGCTGGACGGAACTCGAGATTGAGTTTCTCGCCACTGTTCCGCCCGAATTTCGTGATCGTGCCGCCAGCGAACTCACTGCGTGGTTCGCGACGCAACCCGGCGTTACGGTCGGCGGCGAATCGAAGGTTGATCGCGCGGCGCGCCTGCTCTCGATCTCGATCTAGCGCGAGGAGCCTGCTCGGGTCTCCATGACGAGGGTTGGCAGGGCCTCGCGCCAGCCATCACCCGCTCGCGCTACGGCAACAACCAAGCCTTCACGAATGCCGCCGCGATCAACAGTGACCTGACGCGCAGTCGTTCGTTGCAGGAGCGCCTCTACGATCGCGATCCCCGCTGGAAGGAGTCGCGCGCGGCGCTGTGATATGGCGAAGCGGTCTGCGACCTCCTTTGCCGTCAGCCCCACGAGCCGCTCCCCCATCGATGCGAGATCTTCGCGTTCAATCGTGCGACTAATGAGCGTTGCCGGAACAAGCTTGAGCAGCCGTGTTGCAGTTCCGCCCACCAAGATGAGCCGGTGAACATCGGCAACGGTAAGGTCGGCCAGCGCGATCTGGGCGTGTCGGCGGAGCTCCTGCCACTCACGCGGACGCGGTGGGTCTTGATACGAGACGCGCGCCAAGAGACGTGCGGAACCGATGGAGACGCCGATCGCGCGCGGTAGCTCCCCGGGATGTAGCTCAACCGCTTCAGTCGAGCCCCCACCAATATCAACAACGAGCTGTGGCACTGAGTGGTCATGTCCGTGATGAAGGCCAAGGACGGTGAGGAGCCCCTCCTCCTCATGGGTCAGCACGATTGGTGCAGCAAACTTTGGTCCGCGCAGGGCGCGCAGCACACTCTCCTGATCGCGGGCGCGGCGGAACGGCTCCGTCGCAACAACAAACATCTGATCAGCACCCAAGGTGGTTGCTCGCGCACGAAATGCCGCGAGCGCGTCACTGATCGCTGTGGTGGCCTTGCGCCCAATGGTGCGATCCTGTTCGACCAGGCGACCGAGCTCAATCGGCATCGACTCATCGGCGATCACCTCTTGGCGCACCCCGTCTGAAACCGCAACATAGAGGTGCGTTGAATTGGAGCCGATATCGACCACGGCACAGACCCGTGGGATGCCAGCTTGCGAGCTGCCTACCCGGCCGCGGCGGGCCTTGGGGGTCTGAGGGGCGCCGCCCGAACGCGGCCTCGCCGCGTGAACACTGCGTGAACCCCTCCCTGCCACCATTCGCGCATCCTAGCCGTGAACGGAGATTCCCTCTTGGCGGGGCTGGGGCGGTAGGATGTGAGCCAATTACTTGAGCAGCTCGGAGGGAAAATGCCAACTGGAGACGATCAGGGTCGAGTCGAGAGCGAGATCCAGGAGATTCTCGCGCGCACCGCGTCCGACGGGGCCACTGCGGCGCCACAGGGTGCCCGCGAGCCGCTTGACCGCGAGCTGCGCAACATCAAGGAAACGGTCATCCGCATGGGGAGCATGGCCGAGGCGGCGATCCGTGACGCACTCGACGCGCTCGTGACCCACAACGCTGAGAAGGCCACGGCAGTGATCATCGGCGATCGAAAGATCAACGATATGCAGCACGAGGTCATCACCGCCATCACCACGACCATCGCAACACAGAGCCCGGTGGCACGTGATCTGCGCAACCTTTTGATGATGAACCACGTCGTCTATGAGCTTGAGCGTATCGGTGACCATGCCGCCTCCGTCGCGAAGATCGCCGTCCAGCTCGCCCCAGAGCCAGCGCTGCAGCGCTACCTCCACCTCCCCGAGATCGGCGAACTGGCGGCCACCCAGCTCCACGGCATCTTGATGGCGCTCGTTGACGTGGATCCCGTGCGTGCCCGCGAGGTAGCGGTGAGTGACGATCAGATTGACGCCCTCTATCGACAGTCATTTGATGAGTGCATCCGCCTGATGGAGGCAGATAAGTCGAACGTTGCTCGCGGCACGCGACTCCTCTTTGCTGCGCACTACCTTGAGCGCATCGGCGACCGCACCACGAATATCGCCGAAGACATTGTCTACCTTGCCTCGGGAGAGGTTGAGGACCTCAATCCTTGAGCTCGGATCGCGCAACTTCAAAAACCGAATCGAAGCGCCTCTATATCGTTCGCCACGCCGACGCTGGTGATCCCTCCGAATGGATCGGCCCCGATGCGGAGCGACCGCTCAGCTCCAAGGGGGTCAAGCAGGCCGCCCGACTTGCGGCGGCGCTCGTTGCCGCTGGCACCAACGTTGGCGCACTACGCACCTCACCAGCTCGTCGCTGCACCGAAACCTGCGCCGTTATTGCCGCAGCGTTAGAGACCACCGCCACCATTGACGATCAACTCGCCGACGGACCAACGGCGGCGCATGTCGCCAAGCTCCTTGCCCGACGTGGTCACGACGCCCTCCTCCTCGTTGGGCACCAACCGCACCTTGGCAATCTGATCGCTGAGCTCACCGGCATTGACGCGATCCCCGTTGAGAAGGGGTCGATGATCCGCATTGACATCCCCGCCCCATACACGCCGGGGAGTGGCCAACTTGTAGCGCTCGTTCCCCCCGCGCAGCTTCGCGCTCCGAAGAGCGAACGCTAGAGCCTCGCCGCGCGAGCGGCCGTCGCCCCTTCGCCCCTTCGCCCTCAGCACAGAGGGCAGTGAGACGCAGGTCATTCGCCCATGCGACACCCTCCACGCCCCGCAGCGTCCAGGCCGCAACCTCGAGCCCCGCTTCGCGCCAGCGGCTGATGTTCGCGTCGTTCAAGAGATCAATCGTCACGGAGAGGCCATCGCATCCGAGGGTCGCCGCCTGCTCTGCCTCAATCGCAGTTTCAGCGTTGAGCCAGCGCGACCAACTAGGTGCGCGCTCTTCTACCGTGCGGAGTACTCCCGGATAGAAGCTTGAAACGACAACTCCATCAGCCTCGGGGCCGCGAGCGGTGAAAAGAGTGGTGAATAGTGAATCGGTTGGTTCCTCTTTAAGTTCGAGATCGATCAGCGTGGTGGCCGGCATGGCAGCCAGCGCCTCTACGAGTGTTGGTACACCGATGCCCGTTAGCTCAGTAGCCAAAAGCTCACTGACACGCCGCGGTAGCCCGAAGAGTCGGTCAAGCGTCTCATCGTGCACGATCACCGCTACCCCATCGGCACTAAAGCGCACATCAAACTCCACGCCATCGCACTGCTCCGCGCCTGCAACAAGGGCCGCGAGGCTGTTCTCACGGAACGTCTCGTTGTGTGCCCCGCGGTGTGCGAGGAGGAGCGGACGCTGGAGCGCTTCACGTGCGCGACCGATCGCGCTTGGGCGACGGCTCAGGAGGCGGCTCCGGCGACGGGCAGCGTAATCGTGAACGTCGTTCCAACGCCGGCTGTTGAGGAAACGGTGATCTCGCCACCGTGACGGAGAACCGCGTGTCTGGCGATCGCGAGACCGAGTCCGGTCCCACCGCCGCCGACAGCCCCTGCGCCGCCATCAACTCGTTCCACGGTGAAGAATCGTTCGAAGATGCGTGAGAGGTGAGTGCGGTCAATGCCAATGCCGTGATCAATCACGGCGATCTGTGAACCGCCGTCAGTCAGTCGATCAATCTGCAGCTCTACTCGCCCACCCTCGCGACTGTACTTCACGGCGTTATGTACGAGGTTCGCCACAGCCTGGCGTAGGCGATCGCGGTCACCAGTAATGAGGAGTGGGCCCGTGCCTAGAACATCAATGCCGCCGCCGTGCTGCGCCGCGACGGGAGCGAACCGCTGCGCGACCTCCTCGGCCAGGGCGACTAGGTCGAACTCAGCCTTGCGGAGCGGGATCTCGCCCGCCTCGAGCGTGGCGAGATCGAGCATCTCATCGGCCATCTGCACGAGGTGGAGCACCTCAACCTCGATCTTGGCGCTGCGGCTTGCCACACCAGAAACGTCACCCTTCGCTGCGGCACCGCCAATGGTTTCCGCGAGGAGGCGAATCGTTGAGAGCGGCGTGCGCAGCTCATGCGAGAGGTTATCCACGAATTCGGTGCGGATCTGTCGCAGGCGACGCACCTCTGTGAGGTCACGCAGCACGAGCCAGGCTCCGCCATCACCATCAGGCGCCGCCACCACAGAGACGTGACGCGCCTCGTCGGAGTGCCCAAGTCGACCGTCACGAATGTCGATCTCGCCGCGATGCACTTCGCCAGCGATCGCCTTGCGGGTGAGCTCCTCGAGTCGGAAGTCAACCGTCGCTTCAATCAGTGGCATGCCACGGAACTGCACATCGCCGCGGGCGAGGATCTCGCCAGTGACCGGGCTCGCGGCACGGATCACAAGATCGGAGCCGACACGGAGGATGGCGTCATCGGTCGCCTCAAGGAGTGCGTTCAGCCGCTCAGATCGGCGATCGGCGCGGTCCCAGGCGACGTCTGCTCGGCTGCTCTCGCGCGCTGCACGATCGGCCTCGGTTGCAACATCTTGCGCCGTGAAACGGCGAACGATCAAATAGGTGACCCCTGCAGAGATCAGTACCGTTGCAAGTCCAATTACGAAATCTGGCATCAGGCGGCTGGGTGAGGATCGCGTGCTGCATGTCGTGGTGGATAGCCGCGCTTGAGCAACTCTGCCTCAATCACGGCACGATCACTGGACTGTGCTGCACGAATGGCGTCGAGTACTGCGCCGATCGGGAGAACGTTGCGCTCCCCCGTTGAGCGCCGGGTGACCTCTGCGCCGCCAGCCTCCAGTGAGCGGGGCGAGATCGTAATCATCCA
>JBAXWE010000002.1:0-51469 GCA_037128565.1 bacterium | reverse complement strand
GGCAATCTCCGCAAGGGCGGCCTTCTTACCGCCACGGCTGCGTTCGCGCTGTTCGGCAAGGGCACTCTCAAAACCGGCACGGTCAACGGCGACGCCGCGCTCAGCGGCGAGCTCAACGGTCAGATCGATTGGGAAGCCGTAGGTGTCGTGCAACTTGAAGGCGATCTCGCCACCAAGCGTTGGACTTGTGGCCGGCAGATCATCGGCCCGACGGCCAACGACGCTCTCCCCTGCGCCGAGTTCGGCAAGCGCATCGCCAAGCAGGCTCGAACCGGCATCGAGCGTTCGTGCGAACTGCGCCTCTTCCCGCTCGATCCCTTCAAGGATTGCCGTCTCTCCATCGCGCAGGTACGGATACGAAGGCCCCATGATCGCGACCACTTCGTGAGCGATCGCGCCGAGGAATGGCTTGGTGATGCCGAGGAGACGTGCGTGACGCACCGCGCGGCGGATGATGCGGCGCAAGACGTACCCGCGCCCCTCGTTCCCTGGTCGCACGCCGTCGGCGAGCAGGAAGGTAACGGCGCGCGAGTGATCGGCAATCACCTGATAGCTGAAGCGCTGCGCGTCAAACTCGGCCATGGAGTGCTTGGTGATCTTGCGCATCGCCGCGTGGATCGGCAGGAAGAGGTCGGTGTCGTAGTTGGAGAGCACCTGCTGCGAAACACTAGCGAGACGCTCCAGGCCCATGCCGGTATCGACGCTCTTGAAGGGGAGCTCGGTGCGTCGGCCATCGGGGTGCTGCTCGTACTGCATAAAGACGAGATTCCACACCTCGAGCCAGCGCGGGCAGTGCTCGGAGTGGTCTGGGAGACAATCTGGTCCGCAAGAGAGATCAGCACCACGATCAAAGTGAATCTCGGAGCACGGGCCACACGGACCCGTCTCTGCCATGCGCCAGAAGTTCGCATCGTTCCCCGTATCAACGTCACCCCAGCGCGCGAGTCGATCGGCAGGGACGCCGACCTCTTTCAGCCAGATGTCGGCCGACTCATCGTCATCGCTGTAGACCGTAACAGCGAGGCGATCAGCAGGGATCCCCGCTTCAACGGTGAGGAACTCCCAGGCCCAAAGGATCGCGTCGCGCTTGAAGTAGTCGCCGAACGACCAGGAGCCGAGCATCTCAAAGAGGGTGTGGTGTCGTGGCGTTCGGCCGACCTCTTCAAAATCGTTGTGTTTGCCGGCAACACGCAAGCAGCGCTGGTAGTCGACGGCGCGGCGATACGAGCGGGTTTCAGCGCCGCTGAAGAGCTCCTTGAACTGCACCATCCCCGAGTTGGTGAAGAGGAGGGTGGCATCACCAGCGGGGACGAGCGAGGCGCTCGGCACCTGGGTGTGCCCGCGCGCCTCAAAGAACGCCACGAACCGAGACCGAAGGTCGGCGGCGCTCTGCGTTGGGATTCGAGGATCGCGTTCCACGCTCGGAGTGTACCCGAGGGGATCCACGCCTTAGGGTCGCTGGCCTCGCTCCCAATCGGTCGCAATCCGTGCGGTGAGCCGTTCGCCGAGCAGTGCACCAAGGAGCGGGGCCGGCCACGCCGTGCCGCCCACCGGGTAGAGCCCGCCCAGTAGGCGCTCCGCCGCCACCTGTAGCACGACGGCACCGATCACCGCGCCAAGCAAACTGACGGGGAGGGAGGCGCGCGCAGAGAGGAGCCGCCCCGCCAGGAGCGCCACCCCGACCGAGAGGGCAATGAGGAGTGGCGCCGGCTCAATCATGCAGTTCGTGGGGGGCGGGCGATGCGCGCGCCAGCGATGAGCGTTTCGCCGTCAAAGAGCACCACCGTTTGCCCTGGTGATGGTGCCCAGAGCGGATTGTCCAGTTCGAGCGTTGCCACGCCGCTTCCAAGTCCCGTAACCCTCCCGTGCGCGAGGGCTCCGCGGTGTCGAATCCGCGCCAGCCCCTGCAGGTGTACACCCTGAGCGATCAGACCCTCTGGCGTTGCAGCGTCAATGAGCGGAATGTTGCGCATATCGAGCGCTGCACGTGGCGCAATAGTGATGCGATTCGTCACAGGATCTACCGAGCTGACATAGCGTGCCGAGACGCCACTCCCTGGGAGGCCTCTGCGCTGACCAACGGTAAACCCTTCGCTTCCGGCGTGCGAACCAACGACAGTCCCTTGCTCATCAACAACTTCACCCTCGCCTCGTGCAACTCCGCGCTCACGAAGAAGGGTGCGGTAGTCCCCATCCGGCACGAAGCAGATCTCTTGGCTCTCTGGCTTCTCTGCGGTAACGAGGCCACGTGACCGTGCCACCTCGCGAACTTCGGACTTCGTCATACCGCCGAGCGGGAAACGCGCCCGCGCGATTGCAGCACTGTCGAGTCCGTGCAAGAAGTACGTCTGGTCCTTCTCGGCATCGACGGCGGCACGCAGTCGCCAGGAGCGCCCATCATCAGAGACGGCACGTCGTGCATAGTGGCCGGTGGCAACGGCATCACAGCCGAAGAGGGCACTCCCCTTTCCTACCAGCGCACCGAACTTGACCGCTGTATTGCAACCAACGCAGGGGCTCGGAGTCTCGCCGCTTCCGTACGCCGCCACAAATGGCTCCAGAACCGCATCGGCAAATTCCTGCTCCAGGTTTTGAATATGAAATGGGATACCGAGACGGTCGGCGACACGACGCGCATCATCGGCGGCATCAAGGGTGCAGCAGCTCTTGCGATGACCGTCGCGCTGGTCGGCGGCGCTATGAAGACGCATCCATACGCCCACCACATCGTGGCCCGCCTCAACCAAGAGCGCCGCAGCGACCGATGAATCAACGCCACCTGAGAGCGCAACAAGCACGCGTTCTGGCGCCGCTGCCTCTACTGCAGCCTGCCAACCTGCAGGGAGCCCGCCGAGCGGTGTCGTTGTCAGCGTCATGCTGGAACCGCGGTGCGCACGCGCTCTAGTACGGAGCGCACGACCGTTGCGGCGTGACGCGCCTCCTCCACTGTTGATGTGCGCCCAAAGGTGAGGCGGAGGCCACCACGAGATTCACCTTCACTGTGACCCATCGCGCGGAGCGCCTCTGAAGGTTCCCGCGAACCACTGATGCACGCCGAACCGGTTGAGGCGGCGATCCCCGCATGGTCGAGCGCTGCGATGAGGTCATCGCCGAGCGCCCAATCGGCCGCATAGGAGCGATGTCCAGCAAGGCGCATGCCGCTTGTGAACGGTGCGCCGGTCGGCACTAGCCCGAGCGAAGCAAGTGGGCCGAGCGCATCATCGAAAGCGTTAGTGAGCGCGGTGAGGTGCTGGCGTGTCTGTGCAGCGTGGAGACGGTGCGCGCGGTACGCGGCGGCAAATCCGGCGGCAAGCACAACAGCCTCTGTGCCGCCCCGACGTCCGCGCTCCTGACCACCACCAACGATGAGTGGTCGCACCTTGATATTTGACGCGCTAATCAGCGCAGCGATGCCGAACGGTCCGCCGACCTTGGTGGAGCCAACGACAAGGTGTGCCGCTCCGGTCGCTTGGGCGTTCAGTTCGTGGTGGTATGCCGCCTGCACCGCATCGACTACGAGTGCTCCGCCGCCGGATGCGCGCCATGCGGAGAGGAATGTGGCCCATGGTTGGATCGTGCCGACCTCACCTGAGGCGAGTGCGAAGAGCCCCACGGCTCCAGGGCGATCGGCACGGAGCGCCCCACCCTGCATCACACCGTGCGCGTCGAGGCCGAGTAGCTCTACGGTGCCCCCTGCGGCAACATGCTGTGCCGCCAGGGCGCGGGATCCGCGGTGCTCCCCCGCCGTCGTCACAAGGGGGAGGGCTGACGTCAACGCCGAGTGCAGACCGAGCGCGAGCGCCTCGGAGGCGGTCGCCGTGAAGGTGATCTGCCGTGGCTCAACGCTGAAATCTTCGGCGAGGCTGGCCCGTGCATCGTCAAGAATCGCTCGTGCCCGTCGCGCCTCGGTGTGGCCGCCATTCGGATTGCCAATGCCGGCGCGCTGCAGATCAGCCATCAAGTCCACGACCTCTGGGAGCGTCGGCGATCCCGCCGCGTGATCCAGGAAGAGTCGGGTTGGCGTCATCGGACGAAGGCTACTGAGACTCCCGCATTTCCGCGCGGCGACCCGCATCACGGCGTCGGTCGTTCTCGTTCAGCAGGCGCTTGCGCAGGCGCAGCGCTGAAGGGGTCACCTCAATCAGCTCGTCCGGGCCGATGAACTCGAGGGCGTTCTCCAGCGCCATGCGGCGCGGAGGGGTCAAGCGAATCGCCTCATCATGCGAGTGGGTACGCATGTTGGTGAGCTTCTTCTCGCGAACCGCGTTCACATCCATATCGCCAGGCTTCGCGCTCTCACCAATGATCTGCCCCTCATAGGTCTGCTCGCCTTCGTTCACGAAGAGCTCACCGCGCTCCTGAATGCCGTAGAGGGCATAGCCAGTGGTCATGCCCGTGCGGTCGGAGATGAGGCAGCCGTTCGTGCGATGCGGAATCTCGCCAACCCACGGCTTGTACCCAGCGGAGAGCTGATGGATGAGGGCGGTGCCGCGCGTCTCGGTCAGGATGCGTCCGCGCACGCCGATCAGACCGCGCGTTGGGATCAAGAAGTCGACGCGGGCACGACCGTCTGCGCCGTGCTGAATGTTCTCCATGCGCGCACGACGCTCGGCCATGATGCCGGTGATCACACCAACGAAGTCCACTGGCACGTCGATCGTGAGCTGCTCAAATGGCTCCTCAATGCCGTTCTCGGTTCGATGAATCAGCACCTCCGGCCGTGAGACCTCGATCTCAAATCCTTCGCGACGCATCTGCTCCACGAGGATCGCGAGCTGAAGTTCGCCGCGGCCGCGCACCTGGAATGCTTCGCCTGAGTCGGTGGGGCTCACCTCGATTGCTGGATTGCCGAGCACCTCTTTTTCGAGTCGGGCCTTCAACTGTCGTGAGGTAAGGAACTTCCCGTCCTTGCCACCGATCGGGCTCGTGTTGACGCCGAAGGTCATCTGCAGCGTTGGCGGATCAACATGGAGTCGCTCAAGTGGGCGCGGATCAGCTGGATCGGTGATCGTCTCACCGATCTCAACGTCGGCGAGTCCGGCAATGCCGACGATTTCGCCAGGGCCGGCCTCAGCAACTTCGACGCGCTCAATTCCTTGCGGGAGGGTGAGGCTGGTGACGGTGCCGGTGACGGCGCTCCCCTCGCGGATGATGGTGATCTTGGCGCCCTTGCGAACAACGCCGTTACGAATTCGACCAACAGCGATGCGGCCGACGAAGTCATTCGCGGCGAGGTTCGTGATCAGCACCTGCAGTGGGTGGCCTGGCTCGTGCATCGGCGCAGGCGCAGTAACGAGAACGCAATCAAGGAGTGGGATCAGGTCGGTGCCAGGCTGCTCCATGTCACGTGTGGCGGTACCGGCACGGGCATTCGTATAGACGATTGGGAAGTCGATCTGCTGCTCGTTCGCACCGAGGTCAAGGAAGAGCTCGTAGACTTCGTCGATCACCTCCTTGATGCGCGCATCGGGGCGATCGATCTTGTTGATGACGAGGATGACGGGGAGCGATCGTGCCAACGCCTTCGAGAGGACGTAGCGCGTCTGTGGGAGTGGCCCCTCGGAGGCGTCGACCAGGAGGAGGACGGCATCCACGGCGAGGAGGCTTCGCTCCACCTCACCACCGAAGTCGGCGTGCCCTGGGGTGTCGACGATAACGACGCGAACCCCCTTGAAGTCGATGGCGGTCTCCTTGGCGAGGATCGTGATCCCCTTCTCGCGCTCAAGGTCGCCGCTATCCATGACGCGTTCAACAAGCTCTGCATTGGCTCGGAAGGCGCCGTTCTGGCGAAGGAGGCTATCGACCAGAGTGGTCTTCCCATGGTCAACGTGCGCGACGATTCCGACCGTGCGGATGCCGGTTTGCGCGACGAGACCTGCGGGTGGATTAACTGTGATCATCGGGAGATTCTCGCACGCTTCGCCGACCCGTATACTTCTGGGCATGACCGTCGCTGCGCACATCATCATTTCAGGCGCTCCGGCAGCCCCTGGGGTCGCCCGCCCAGAGCTCTCCCGACTGATCGAAGCCGCCTGGTCCGGCGGGGCACATCCGATCCTCATTTCGGGCCTCACGACGGGCGAAGTCGCACCCACGTTGAGTCGCGCCACCCCCTCTGCGGAGTTCGCCGCAGTGACCGCTGATGCGCTCGGTGAAGTTGCTGGGACGACTGCGGTGATCACCCTGCCACTGAGCCATGCGGGCGTTGACCCCGAGACGATAACGGCACTCATCGCGGGGCATGGCCGACAGGGCGAGCAGGTGCTGGTCGCTGCGCGAAATGGCGAGGCGGGCCCAATTCGCCTGACACCCGTCGAAGCGCCCCGCGGGACAGAGATTCTTTTGGAGTGCGGGGATGAGGGCGCAATCAGCCCATCAAATGGACGCGATGTCCTGGCCTACGAGGCCCCACCTGCGGATACCAACTCCGTTGATCCATGGGAGCGGCGCGGCTCCCAGGCTGAGGAGCGCTAACTCTTAACTGGGCGGACCGAGAGGCCGAGTTCGGCCCACTGCTTCGCATCGGGTTCCGATGGCGCTTCAAGCATGAGGTCACTCCCCGACTGCGTCTTCGGGAAAGCCATCACCTCGCGAATATTGATCTGGCCGGCGAGCAGCGCCGCCCAGCGCTCAACGCCAATAGCAATGCCGCCGTGTGGCGGAGCACCGTATTCAAACGCATCGAGCAGCGCGCCAAATTTCGCTCGTGCATCTTCAAGTGAATGGCCCATCAGCGCAAAGGAGCGCTCGAGGAGCGCGCGATCGTGAATGCGAATTGAGCCGCCGCCAAGCTCCCAACCGTTCAACACGATGTCGTACTGCTGCGCGAGTGCACCGGCCGCAGGATCGCCCTCGCTGCGCTTCGCGAGATCACCTGACGTTGTGGCGAGCAGGTTGAGGTGCTCGGGGACCGGTGCGGAGAACGGATTGTGCGTCGCATCCCATCGGCCGGACTCGGCCTCCCACTGATACATCGGGAAGCGGTGCACCCAGCAGAAGGCGAGCACATCAGGATCGGCGAGCCCCAGCTCGAGTGCCACCTCAACACGCAGACGACCGAGCACCTCAGCAGAGAGGATCCGCGGACCAGCGACGATCAGGAGCAGGTCGCCGTCGGCATGCGTTGCCTTGCCGCCCGTTGCCGACCAGAGCGCGGTGGTCGCCTCTGGGGAGAGGAACTTCGCGATTGGCGATCGCACTTCGCCATCTGGCTGGAGTGCGATCCAGACGAGGCCGTTCGCACCGTAGCGCTTGGCACGTTCGGTCAGGTCGTCGACGTCGGAGCGAGTGATCGCGCCGCGACCGGCGACGCGAATGGCGCGGATACGACCGCCGCTGGCACGCGTCTCGTCAAACACCTTGAACCCGGTGCTCTCAGGGAGTGCCGCGCCGAGATCAATGAGGTCCATTCCGAAGCGAATGTCCGGCTTGTCGGAGCCATAGCGCTCCATCGCCTCGTCGTAGGTAAATGTTGGGAGCGGCAGCTGCTGAATTGGGCGATCGGGTCGGATGCGCTTGGTCACCTCAATCACCATCGCCTCGACATAGGCGCGCACGCTCGCCTCGTCCACAAAGCTCATCTCAATGTCGAGCTGGGTGAACTCGGGCTGACGGTCGCCGCGGAGATCCTCGTCGCGGAAGCAGCGGGCGATCTGGAAGTAGCGGTCAAACCCAGCCACCATCAGGAGCTGCTTCATCTGCTGTGGCGATTGCGGCAGGGCGTAGACACTCCCCTGCTGCAGGCGCGACGGCACAATGAAATCACGGGCGCCCTCAGGGGTCGACTTGATGAGGATTGGCGTCTCCACCTCAACAAAACCGTGCTCGTGATGCACTTCGCGGATCGCCTGCACCATCTCGCTCCGCATCAGAATACGGTCGCGCAGCGGCTCACGGCGCAGGTCGAGGTAGCGGTACTTCAGCCGCAGGCTCTCGTCGACCGGGGCGTCGGTGTCATTGATATAGAAGGGTGGCGTCTTCGCCTGCGACAGCACGGTGACGCTCTCACCCGCGACCTCAACGCCGCCCGTGGCGAGCTTCTCGTTCTCCGTACCTACACGTCGCGCGGCGACTGTGCCCTCAACGGCGATCACCCACTCGCTCCGCGCGTCCGTCAGGGCGGCGTGGGCTTCGGGGGCAACAGCTGCGTCAACGACGACCTGCACGATGCCGTAGCGGTCGCGGAGGTCAATGAAGACGAGGCTTCCGTGGTCGCGTCGACGATGAACCCAGCCGGCGAGCCGTACGCGTCGCCCAACGTCACTTGGGCGTAGCGCGCCGCAGACATCGCTCCGGAGGCCCGTCGTCAGTTTCGCCGCGTCGGTCATGCTACCCCTCGCTCTGCACCAGGCGAAGTGCTGCGGCGATCACGCCGCCGCGCTCCGCTGGCTCCGCCTGACTCGCCTTGACAAGATCTCGCAAGGTGAGGCGCCCATCTGGCTCAACGATGATGACTGCCAACGCGCCATCGCGCACAGCGCCCTCGAGCTGCTTCCCGATCTTGCGTGTGCTGACGTCGGCACGTGCTCGGGCCCCTGCCACGCGGAGTTCGGCGGCAATCACCACACGCTCCGCCACCGAATCGGGCTCAATGCCAGCGACGATGATGGATGGGCCGCTCAACGCTGCTGGCAGTAGTCCGCGCGCCTCCAGCGCGAGCACGACACGGTCGATGCCGATGGCAAAGCCGATCGCGGGGGTTGGCGCGCCCCCGAGTAGCTCGACGAGTCCGTCGTAACGACCGCCGCCACCCAGTGCCCCCTGCTGACCCTGCTCCCCCGGGAGGAGGTACTCCCACGCGGTACGGGTGTAGTAGTCAAGGCCGCGGACAAGGCGCGGCGCGGCGTGAACGGTGACGCCGATCGTTGCCAGCCCGGCGGTGACCGCCGCGTGGTGCGACGCGCAATCGGCACAGAGATGATCGGTAATGACCGGCGCACTCGCTGCGCGCTGGACTGTTGCAGGCTCTTTCGAATCAAGCAGGCGCAGCGGGTTCGCGGCGAGTCGCGACTGATCGACCTCGCTGAGCTCCTGTAACACCGGCGTGAAGTGGGCGCGAAGGGTCTCAACGTACGCGTGGCGGCAGGCGGCACAGCCGACAGAGTTCAGGTGCACCTGCACGTCGGTGAGACCCAATGCACGTAGGTACGCAGCGCCGAGCTCGATCACCTCAAGGTCAATCCCTGGACCAGCGTCACCGATCGCCTCAACATCGAATTGCGTGAACTGGCGATAGCGCCCCTTCTGTGGACGGTCGTAGCGGAAGAGCTGCGCAACGGTCGAGAGTCGCACGGGCTGCGGCTGAGATCGCATGCCGTGTTGGATATAGGCCCGAACTGCGCCCGCTGTTGCCTCGGGCCGGAGCGCCAAGGTGATCGCATCCTCACCGCGAGGCTCTAGGCGATAGAGCTCTTTTGCAACGATGTCCGAGGTGCCACCAACGGCGCGTTCGAAGAGTGCACTCTCCTCAGCGATCGGCAACTCGATGCGGGCGTATCCAGCGGCGTCTGCGGCGGCCCAGGCGCGATCTGTGGCCCAGCCGTGCGCTGAGGCGAGCGGCTCAAGCAGGTCGCGAAGGCCGCGAGGAGACTGGAAGCCGCTCACTGGTGCTGCTCCCGCGAGACGCTCCGCACGCCGCGGACGCGCTCAAGTCGAGCCATCAGCCTGGCAAGTTCGCTAATGGAGCCGACGGCAAGGGTCATCAACATCTCCGCATTTGTTTGGCCTGTCGTCTGAACAGTAGCCGACAAGATGTTCACCTTCTGCTCCGCAACGACCTGGGTGATCTCTGAGAAGAGGCCCGTGCGGTCGAGCCCCTCGACCCGAATGGTCACCGGGTAGCTCTCCGTGGTCGCCGGGGTCATCTCCCACTCCACATCGATGAGGCGCGAGGCCTCCCGAGCGGAGGTCGAGGCGTCGCAACTGGCCAAGTGCACAGTGACCCCCTTGCCGCGCGTAATGAAGCCAACAATCGGGTCGCCTGGGAGCGGACGGCAGCAGCGGCCGAAGCGCGTTAGGAGGTCGGGCACCCCCTTCACACGGATGCCACCCGTGCGCTCAGCTGGAGCGATCGCTACGGCGCTGGTGCTCAGCGGCAGGAGTGACTTCGCATCGTCGGAGGCGACGCCGAGGCGTGAGACCACCTGTTGTGGGCCGACGGCGCCGTAGCCGATCGCCGCATACAGGTCGTCAACGCTCCCCTGGTTCATCTGCTTGGCAACCTCCTCAAGGCGCTCACGGCCGATGGACTCAAGGGTGGTCCGTGCGAGTCGGCGGAGTTCGCGCTCGAGAGACTCACGACCGTGCAAGATGTTCTCGTCGCGCTCCTGATGTTTAAACCATTGGCGAATCTTGTTACGTGCCTGTCGTGTCGTGGCCACGTTCAGCCAATCTCGGCTCGGGCCGTGCTTCCCTCGCGCCGTCACTACCTCGATGATGTCGCCCGACTTCAGTCGATACTCCAGCGGCACCAAGCGATTGTTCACCTTTGCACCAATGCAACGGTGACCGATGTCGGTATGCACCAGATAGGCGAAGTCGAGCGGTGTCGCACCGGCGGGGAGCTCCTTCACGTCGCCCTTCGGTGTAAAGACATAAACCTGATCCTGGAAGACATCAAGTCGAACACCCTCAAGAAATTCTGAGGCGTCGGTAACGTCGCGCTGCCACTCCAGGAGTTGCCGCAGCCAAGCGAGTTTCGCGTCGTAGGCGGCATCGGGCTGCGTGCCGTCCTTATAGCGCCAGTGGGCGGCGATGCCGACCTCCGCAACTTCATGCATTGACCGAGTGCGGATCTGTACCTCGAGCGGGCGCCCGTCGAGTGCGACCACTGCGGTGTGGAGGCTCTGGTAGAGGTTGTTCTTCGGAACGGCGATGTAGTCATCAAATTGGTTTGGAATCGGCCGCCAGACGCTGTGTACCGCACCAAGTGCCGCGTAGCAGTCGCGAAGGTTCTCAACGATGACCCGAATCGCATACACATCATAGATCTCAGAAAAGTCGCTCGATCGGCGCGCCATCTTCTTGTGGATCGAGTAGAGGTGTTTTGCTCGACCTGAAAACTCTGCTGTGATTCCAGCACGTATGAGTTCAGGTTTCAGCACGGAAATCGCACGCTCAATGTAATCCGCGCGCATATCTCGCCGAAGCTCAACCATGCTGGCCAACTCGTGATAACGCTCAGGTTCAAGCGCTTTGAAGGCGAGATCTTCAAGCTCCCATTTCATTTGCCAGATACCGAGGCGCTCTGCAAGTGGGGCGTAGATCTCAAGCGTCTGCCGCGCGATGCGACGCTGCTTCTCGGCGGGAAGTGCAGCGAGGGTACGCATATTGTGCAGCCGATCGCCGAGCTTGATCAGTACCACACGAATGTCCTGTGCCATGGCCAGGAACATCTTGCGAATATTTTCAGCATGCTGCTCCTCAGCACTCATCGCCGAAAACTTGCTCAGCTTTGTAACCCCATCAACGAGAGTGCCCACCTCATCACCGAAGCGCTCTGCGATCTCTGCGGTGGTAACTGATGTGTCTTCTGGAACGTCATGGAGCAGCGCGGCAACGAGGGTTGCAGCATCAAGGCCGAGGTCGGCGAGAATTAAGGCCGCCTCCGCGGGATGCGTGACATACGGTTCACCCGAAGCGCGCACCTGCGTACCGTGCGCCTCAACAGCAAAGAGGAAGGCGTCGTCAACGAGGCGTGCTGCCTCAGCGGTGCCGATCCCTGCCGCCACCTTGTCGCGCAGCACTTCGCGCAGTGATTCAACCGGTCGTGCAAGCGCGCGGACCTTAGCGATCGGGTCCGCCGCAGGGCGTCTGACCCGAGGCGTATTCTCGACTGGCTGTGGCTCAATGCTCATAGCGTTGGAGGATAGCCGAGCGACTTCAGCGCGATTCGCGCCGTCGCTGCCTCATCCCACGGCTCGTCAACGCCGTGGCGTTCAATGGTCTGCTCGTGGCCCTTCCCTGCGAGCAGGACTACGTCGCCAGGTCGCGCGGCACTAATCGCGGCCGTAATCGCCGCACGACGATCATGCAGAATTACGAAGGTGCTGTCTGGGCGTGGCGACGCGGCAAGAAACGCCGCCTGGATCGCGGCCGCGATCTGCTCTGGCGCTTCGCTGCGAGGGTCCTCATCAGCGATCCAGATGGCGTCAGCGCCCGTGGCTGCAGCACCGACCGCTAGCCGACGCCCTGGATCACGCTCCCCTGCGGCGCCTGTGACGAGCAGCACGCGACCGGCCGGCTCGCACAAGCTGCGTGCGACTGCAAGCGATGCCATGAGGGATGGGCCCGTATGGGCGAAATCAACGATAACCGCGAACGGCTGGCCGCTCACAACCAACTGGCTCCGACCCGGAGGTCCAACCTCTCGCTCTACGGCCGTAATCGCTGCTGCCAGGGGCAGGCCCCATGCGGCTACTAAGGTCAACGCTGCAGCGGCATTTGCCGCATTGATGCGCCCAGGCATGGCGAGATGCAGCTCGGCTCTCTCGCCGTTAATCAGAACCTCATGGTCTGAAAACGCATCAAACCGTGCGACGTGAAGTCCCGCTGCAACCGCCGCTTCGGCAAATGGCTGTACGGCAGGATCGCTCGCATGCACCACAACAACCTGAGGCAAGCTGCGCGCACGGCTCGCAGCGCTCCCGGTGGTGCGTTGCACAAGTTGCGCCTTCGCCGATCGATATTCCTCGAGGCTGGCATGAAAGTCCAGATGGTCGGGGGAGAACGTCGTAAAGATTGCGGCGGCAAATCGAATCGCGCCTACGCGCTCTAGCTGCAGCCCGTGGCTGGTGCTCTCCACTACGGCGGCCTCGTCCCCCGCCTCAACCATCTCCCGCAAGGCATGCTGCAACTCCGGCGCCTCGGGCGTGGTCTGATGGGCCGCCGCCGAGCGCTGTATACCGCCGATCCGACTGATTGCCGTTGAAACCAGACCGGCTTGTAGCCCCGCAGCAGTCAGCGCTGTTGAGAGAAAGGTTGCAGTCGTTGTCTTTCCATCGGTACCCGTAACGCCAATCGTGACGAGCTGTTCAGCTGGCTCCCCCTCCCACCACGCGGCGGCGACTGCTAACGCCGCCCTCGCATCGCTCACGAGGATGTGCGGGATTGGCGCCGACGATTGCCGCTCTGCAATAACGGCAGCAGCGCCGCGTTGAATCGCATCTTCAACATAAGCTAAACCGTCGTGCACCCGACCCGGGATGGCAATGAATAGGCCGCCCTTCGTGATGCGGCGTGAATCGTGCGTTGCGGCGCCCAGAATCTCAGCAACAGCGGTGCTCGGGCTCTGCAGGAGCCGTGACTGTTCTAGGCGTGCCGCCAGCTCTTGTAGGGGTCGCCCTGCCATCAGCGAGCACCTCGCTCGTAACGCGCAGTACGCGCAACCAGATCAACGACGCTCAGGTCTACGGTACGGGTCGTCATAGTGAAACTTCACCCCGCAGAATTACGGCGCGCACGCGCGGCGGCAGCGGCGAGGCGACCATTCGCAAGAGCGGCACCGCCTCTTGGCGCCGGGCTGCAACAGTCAGTGCGATGTAGGCCGCAAGCCCCACGATCGTGCCGATGGCTGCGACAGCCGCACCGGCAAGCGTCCCCGCCTGCCGAGCCGATTCAAGAATTGGCGCGGTGACTATCGCGGCTAATCCACTGGACGAGAGCGAAGCAACGACGGCGAATAGCGTGATCTTGAAAATGGTGGTGGCGTGCACAATCTGTGAGCGAAGCACTAGGAGCCCAATGAGCACGACAGCCTGAATCCAGGTGCCGACCGGAAGCGCCATAGCAATGGCGGTAAGGTCAAACGCGGGGAACCAGAGAGTGGCGAGCATAAAAATAACAAGGCTCCCTCCCACTTCGGCAACAGTTGGCCGCAGCGTATCGCGCAGCCCATAGAACAGCCGGATGGCGACAGAGATAACCCCATGCGCGACAAGTCCAAGGAGAAGCAGGCGAAGGAGATCGGCCGTCGCTGCCACATCCTTGACGTCAATGCTTCCCCCGACGACAAGCCGAACTGCATCAAAGGCGAAGAGGCCGCCGAGCGCGGCAATTGGCGACATCATCCAAATCACGGTGCCGATGCTTAGCGTTGCAAGTTTCCGAACCCCAGCTAGATCCCCGCGCGCGGCATGTGCCGCCACTTTCGGCAAGATCGCCATGCCAATGGACGAGGTGACCAGAGCGAGGGGGACCTGCATCAGGGTGAATGCATACGACCAGATCGTGATCGCGCCTGGGCCACTCGATCCGGCGAGAGAGATGAGGTAAGCGAGCAGTAGTTGGACGAAGAGCACGGAGCCGACTCGGGGGAGCAGCGAGCGAAGTGCATCCCGCAGCAGCGGATCATCGAAGTCCGGACGCGCCGGACGTAACGTACTGCGCATGAGGACGGTTCCTGTCACCAGAAGGACGGCCAGCGCGCCAACCGCTGTGCCAATCGCCGGACCGTAACCTCCGGCCGCGCGACCACCAATCAACGCTCCAGCGATGGTCCCCGCGCTATAAAGAAGACCGGTAATAGCCGAAATCCCAAACCGAGAACGTGCCGCTGCCGCGCTCGAGCAAATTCCCGATAGCGCGAGTGCGATGGTCGCGACGTACAAAATGATGCTGAGGTCTGCCGCCTCGTACCGTTGACTCACGGGCAGACCGCCGACCAGCACACCGCTCAGCGCCTTTGCGGCAATGATAACAACGACCCCGAAGAGCCCGAGGAGAGCCAACATCGCAACAATCACTGAGCCGACAAGTCGTTGAGCACGAAGCCCCTCCCCCTTCTCTAGTAGGGCGCTCAGCTGCGGAACCAAGACTGTTGAAATGGATCCAGCCGCCACGAGGGCAAAGATGATGTCGGGGATTCGAAATGCGGCCAGGAACGGGTCAAGTGTTCCGCTAGCGCCAAACACTGATATCAGAATGCTGATGCGTGCCCACCCCGCAATACGCGATGTGAGTGCACCTGCAGCGAGAATCGAGCTACTGCGGGCCGTGCTCGAACGAGCGACTGGTGAGACGTGCGGGTGCGTCATGGCTTCGTCACGGTTCGTTGAGCGCGCGGGTGCGCCGATTTATAGAGGCCGCGGAGGCGCGTCGTTGAGACATGGGTGTAGACCTGCGTTGTTCCCAAGCTCTCGTGTCCGAGCAGTTCTTGCACCACACGAAGGTCTGCACCGCCGTCCAGGAGGTGTGTTGCAAATGAATGGCGCAGCGTATGTGGATGAAATGCTTCTGGGAGGCCGGCGGCACGCGCGATGTCATCTAGTCGGGCACGAGCACCACGCTCGCCAAGTGGGCCACCGCTGCGATTCAGGAAGAGCGTCGCGCCTGGGGTGACGGCGAGCACCGCAAGTGCGGGGCGACCATCAGCAAGATACGCTTCGAGTGCGCGGCGGCACGGTGCGCCAAAGAGCGCAACACGCTGCTTGTCACCCTTTCCGGTCACCTTCACCTCGCCGCGTCCGAGCTGGAGGTCAGTAAGGTTGATCGCCACAACTTCGGCAATGCGTAGGCCAGCCCCGTAGAGGAGTTCAATCAGCGCCGTATCGCGAAGCGCCAGCGGGGCCGAAGTGCCGATCGCGGCCTGCGCGATGAGCTGCTCCACTTGGGCTTGTGACAAGACATCGGGGAGCCGCTTCTCACGCTTCGGTCGGGCGAGCGCATGGAGCGGATCCTTCGCCACACTCCCCTGCCGCACCCAGAATCGGTAGAAGGTGCCGAGTGCGGCGAGTCGCTGCTGCACCGTGGAGCGCTCGCCATCTTCGCTGAGGAGCGCAATGTAGCGACGCAGGTCAGCGCGACTTGGCGTGCGCCAATCGATCCCCTGATCGTCGTACCAGGCGATGAGCCGCTCTACCGCCGTGCGGTATGAACGCTCCGTCGCGGCAGAGAGCGCGCGAGCGCGCAAGTGCATGATGAATGGAGTGATGCGAGGATCGGCCGCAGCAGAAGAGAGCGGCGCCATTGGAGCCGGTCCGCGGCCCCGACTCATTAGACCGCTTCCGCCTGCTCAGCCGGCGCCACAGCGACCTGCTCAGCGGCGACGGGCTCCATCGCAGGATCCTTGCTTTTCGCCTTCGGCTTTGCCTTCGGTTTCGGCTTCGCCTTGCTCTTCGCTTTCGGTTTTGCCTTTGAATTGGTTTTTACCGCCACCTTGGCGCCACCATCAGCTGCGGGTGCTCCGCCACGTCGCGGTCGCTTCGGCACCCAGGCCAGCGGATCAGGCTCACCACCAGCGATCACGGAACCGACGACAACGATCTCTGGCAGCGTCACCCGCGCACCACACTTCGTGCAGATACCGCCTTCATCGTCTTTACCAATCACGGCACCACACTCGGCATGCGTTGCGCCCGTCGGACGCGGTCGAATCGTCTTGCAGTCGGGGTAGCGATTACACGAATAGAAGTAGGTGCCGCGCTTGTTATTCTTTTTCGGGCCGAGTTTTCCGCCGTGTTCCGTGCCACAGACTGGGCAGAGCGCATCAAACTCCAGCTTGAACTCTGCGGGAACTTCGGCCTTCGGAATGTATTTGCACTCTGGGTATCGGTCGCAGCCGAGGAACCAGCCGAAGCGGCTCCGACGCTGCGCCATCTTGCCGCCGTGTTCCGCGCCGCACATTGGACACGGAAGGCCAGCACCCTCAAGCGTTGGCGTGTCGCCAGATGGCGAATCATCACCGATTACCTTTGAAAGAGATTTGCGTTCAGCATGTTCCGGATAGAGCGTGCAGGCGAGGTACCAACCGAATCGCCCGAGGCGCTCCTCCATCGGGTGTCCCTCTGAGCACTTCTCTTCGCTGGCCCGGTTGCGGAACTCTCCAGCGCCGATTGACTGCGCCTTCTCCAGGACAAGTGGGTCGAAGGTGCTCCAGAATTTCTGCAACACGTCGCGCCAATTTGCACGGCCTTCGGCAACAGCATCGAGCTCCTCTTCCATGCCAGCGGTAAAGCCCAAATCAACGAATGTGGCGAAGTGCGTCGTGAGAAGGTCGCAGACCGTTTCGCCCAGTCGCGTCGCACGGAGGCGATTATCTTTGTCTCGGTCAACGTATTCGCGCTCTTGAATGCGCTCAATGATCGCGGCGTAGGTCGACGGCCGACCGATGCCGTGCTTCTCCAACTCTTTCACGAGCGTTGGCTCGGTAAATCGTGGCTCAGGCTTTGTCGCGTGTGGTACGCCCTCTACCGTGGCGACACTCCCCTTTGATCCTTCCGGTAGATCAGGAACCTTCGCTTCGGCATCCTCATCCTCGTCATCGCGACCTTCGAGATAGACCGCGGTGAAGCCTGGCTCCAGCGTTCGTGTCGCAACAGTTTTCAGGCGGTCGCTCCCCGCGCTCCAAATCAACGTCGTCGAAGCGGAGAGCTTGTCGGGCATCTGCGATGCAATCGTACGGCGCCAGATCAGCGTGTAGACCTTCAGCTCACGCTCGTCGATGTACGGCGCGGCAAGTTCGGGGGTGAGGGCGAGATTGGTTGGGCGAATCGCTTCGTGGGCCTCTTGTGCATTCTTCGACTTCGAGGCGTACTGACGGCCACCCTCAACAATCATCTCTGGGCCGAATCGCTCACGGATCACCGCCGAGGCGTCGCTGATCGCCTGCTGGCTCAGCGTTGGCGAATCGGTACGCATGTAGGTAATAAGGCCGGTGCGCTCGCCGCCGATCTCCACGCCTTCGTAGAGCCTCTGGGCGAGCTGCATCGTGACGCGGGAGCGGAAGCCGTGCTTGCGACCCGCCTCCTGCTGCAGTGTTGATGTGGTGAATGGCGGAACGGGGCGCTGCTTGCGCGTGCTCTCGCTACGCTCCGATACGACCGCATCAGCGCCATCTAGTCGCGCAACGGCCGCAGCGGCTACCTCCGGATCAAGTTCAAGAATCTCCCCCTTCTCGCCGATAAGGGTGGCGGGAACGATCAGGTCGGAAGCGGTGGCTGGGCGAATCCCAATTTCAACGGTGGTGTAGTGGCGCGGGATAAAGGCGCGGATGGCTCGCTCGCGCTCCACAACCAGGCGAAGGGCCACCGACTGCACTCGCCCCGCCGAGAGCTTCGGTTTAACGAGTCGCGAAAGGAGCGGCGAGAGGCGATAGCCGACGAGGCGATCCAGGATACGGCGCGCCTGTTGGGCGTTCACCAGGTCGAGGTTGATCGCACGGGGGTGAGCAAACGCCTCGAGGATGGCCCCCTTGGTGATCTCGCTAAAGGTCACCCGGCGACGATCTGCCTCAGGGATGCCGAGGGCCTCCGCGACGTGCCAGGCGATCGCCTCCCCTTCACGGTCAAGGTCGGTGGCCAGCCAGACGGAGGTTGCCTTCTTCGCGGCACGAGTGATGTCATCGAGGCGTTTCTGCTTGTCTTCAATGATCTCGTAGAGGGGGGTGAAGCCGTTCTCCACGTCCACCGCCATGCTCCCCTTCTTCGTCTTTTGGGGAAGGTCACGGATATGCCCATAGGAGGCGAGCACGGTGTAATCGGGGCCGAGATACCGCTCAATCGTCTGAGCCTTGGCCGGCGACTCGACGATGACGAGGTTGGTGGCTGCCTTTGTCATGGGCGAGAGCGTAGCACCGCCCCCAGAACACGCCGCCAACGACCGCCACGCTGCTCCACGACCCCACGGAGGCTCAACAGGGTCAGTGCCGCCGCCAAGGCCCCTGGCAACTCCTGCGAAAGGTCTCCGAAATCACCCTCAACGATCCCTTCGGCCCCTGCCGCATCAAGTCTTTGGAGTAGTTCGCGCTGCAATCCAGACGGTTCATCCCCAGCGGCGCCGACCACCATAGGATTCGCGACGCGAAATGAGGAGGCATCTTCTTGCAAGGACAGTGCACAGACAGCAAGCCATGCTCGGAGGTCAGCCTCGCCCGAAATGAGCACGGGCGAACGCTCCTCCGTGAGGCGCAAAGACAACTCTTGTGCTCGTTGCAGCCACCGCAGACCCCCTTCTGCCGTCGCAGCACCATAGGGGGCACTGACGACGGCGACAGGTAGGCCGAACCCTGCCGCCGATTCAGCCGTAATCAATGCCCCAGAGTCCTCTGGCGCCTCAACGACGATAAGCCCATCGCAGAGGGCCGCTAGGAGGTGGTTCCGAGCGGCGAAGCTCCAGGCAGCTGGCGGCGTTCCAACCGGTCGATCGGAGAGGAGGAGCCCCGCCCCCTGAATCTGTTCGGCCAGGCGCCGCGCCCCGTAGCGCAGTCCGAGCGGGGCGGGACTAGGAAGTACCGCAATCGTCTCCCCTCCCGCCTCTACGGCTGCCAAATGGGCCACCTCGTCGATCCCCAGGGCGAGCCCTGAGACAACGCACCACCCCGATCGTGCTACCTCGAAGGCGATACGCCGAGCAGCCGAGAGGCCGTGGGGCGAGGGGCGTCGGGTCCCAACAATCCCGATCGCTGGCCGCGCCAGCGCCTCTACCCGCCCCAGCGCCCAGAGCGGGCGACGCCGATCAGCATCGGGGGCAAGCCCAAGGGGTTCATTACGCCGCTCCGGGATCAGCGGGTCGCCTGGGTCGAGCGTGATCGCGCTCACCAGTGATCGCCGTGCAGATGGATCGCCTCCGCCACATCAGCGTCGCCCACAATCTCACGTCCATCAAGGAGCGCTACCACCGTCGCAATCCGCTCAATCTGACTCCACGCACGTACCCCGAGACCCTCAACGGTTCGGCGCGTCGCGGGGGTCATCGCCTCGGTAGCGTGGGGACGCTGCGCAAGGGCGGCACGGACAGCCGTTGCACACTCTCGAGCCGCAAGCGTCGTGAGTTCGCCGCGTGGGAGCGCAGCGAGTGGCGTGCTCGGTCGAGCGAGCCGTACGCGCAACGGGAAACGATCACGAATCGGTGCCGAGAGTGAAAGGCTCCCCCGTCGCCGCGCAGCGGGGAGACAGCGGCAGGTACCACTTGGATGCTCCAATTCGCCGCAGCCACAGGGATTACCGGTGGCGGCCACGATCGCGTCCGCCGGAAAGCGTACCGAACGCCCCGCTCGAACCAAATCCACGCTCCCCCGCTCAAGTGGTTCTCGGAGCGCCTCAAGCGCGTCACGTCGGAATTCACCGATCTCATCGAGCAGCAGGAGTCCACGATGTGCCCATGTCAGCTCGCCCGGAGTCATGCGGGGACCTCCGCCGATGAGCCCCGCAACCGTGATGTCGTGATGCGGTGCCCGTAACGGAGGTCGCATCGAACCACCAGCAGTGTGGCCCCCTGCTGATGCAATGGAAGCAACCTCACTACGTTCGTTCATCGTGAGATCAGGAAGGATCTCATGAAGCGCCCGCGCAAGCATGGACTTCCCCACGCCTGGCGGCCCCTCAAGGAGAATCGGGAAGCGCCCACACGCTGCAATTAACACCGCACGCGATGCAAGAGGCTGGCCGCGAATGTGTGCGAACTCGTATGCTACCTCCTCACTCGATTCCAGTAGTGGCGCAATCGCTTGTCGACGTGAACCTGAAACGTTGCCAGCTACCGCTGACGCAGCACCTGCAAGCGTCATCACTGGAATTGCGTCGCCAGCGCATAAGCCCGGCAGAGTCACAACACTCGCCGGCAGCAACACGCAATATCCTGCCGATAGGAGCGGCAGAGCGAGTGGTAACGCGCCAGGAACGCTCCGCACTCTGCCATCAAGTGCAAGCTCACCAATCGCCGCCAACGTCTCCTTTCCACGATGGCGAATCTGGCCGCTAGCAAGCAGGATGCCGAGAGCGATTGCGAGATCAAACGATCCACCACTCTTGCGCAGATCGGCCGGTGCAAGGTTGATGGTGATGCGACGAGCGGGCCAGGTGTAGCCAGCTGCACGAATAGCGGAACGTATGCGCTCTCTCGCCTCTCCTACTGCCGTATCCGGCAGCCCCACAATCCGCGTAGCGGGAATGCCTGGGGCAACATCAACCTCAACCTCAACGGGGACTCCTTCAATGCCAACGAGCGCAGTAGAGGCGACTGAGGTTGGCATGGTGAAATCATCGCAGCGGCAACATACCGCGCGCGTAACAGGGGCTAGAGGCTGGCGGAAACTTTCACAATGGTGTCAATCAGGCGGGCCGACCAGCCTTCAAGTTCATCTCTACGTCGGAGCGCCTCGCTGATCGGGAGAAGAGATCCGGCCAGTTTGTGCGTCTCGCGAATGAGAATCGATGGCGAGGATAACGTTGCGATGAAGACAACGCCAAGGTGCACACGGCCAACATCATCACCGTCATCGTTCAGCAGCCCAATCGGCGTGAAGTGCGGGAGGGTTGGCGTGGCCACCTCTTCGGCCCACTCACGCGCCAGTGCGCCACGAATACCGCCATCGCTTGGCGAGATGTGGCCGCCGACGCCAAATGATGCGCGCCCGTGGAGCCGCTTATCACTTCCCCCAGCAAGACGATCCATCCAGAAGAGCTGCACATCATCGACAGCAGCGCCATCGGGGCGATAGAGAGCTACTGCGTAGGGAATTGGCTGTTTCCAGGCGGGATCTAACTCTAGTTCGCGCCGCGGACGCGCCTGAGCGAGACCTTCAAGGCGTGCGATCTCGCGTTCACCCTCATCGGGGGTACTGAACGCGCGAAGCCCGGTCCAAGCGCCTGTAGAGAGTGCAAGGTCGCGAGGGATGCCGATGATCACTTCATCGGCGCCGCTCGCTAAGGGATCTGTGCTCACTCGCTCTCCGCAAGCACGGCGCGCGCTGCGGCGAGACGCCCCTCTAGGTCAGTTCGACCAATCACCGGATCGTTCTCTGCCGCGGCAAGGCGCGCATCCCACTGCTCCAAAACGAGTCGCAACGTTTTCAGACGACGGCGTACCTCGCGCGCGTTCGTAGCCAGAATGTCAGCGCCCATCGCCTCAGAACCTCGTGCCAGTCGCGTGGCAGAGAGCCAACCGGTACTGGCGAGTAGGTGGGAGATCTTCCAGCCGTCAGGGGCATTGGCCGCCTCACCGAGCGCAACGGTTTCCACCAATGCCGCAGCCAAAAGGAGCGGTAGGTGACTAACCGCAGCAGTGGCAGCATCGTGTAGTTCCGCTTCCAAGATCACCGGTCGAGCACCACAACTCGTAGCGAGTCGCTCAACGAGTGCCGCTGCGCCGCCGCCATTGACGCCGGGAACAATTACCCACGGGCGGGCAAGGAAGAGATTCGCATCGGAGGCGCCGAAGCCGGTCTCGTGGCTCCCCGCCATCGGATGGCCACCACAGAAGCGAATATTCCGCGCCGCCGCCTCCTTCGCAATCCACACCTTCGTCGAGGCGACGTCCGTCACCACCGCCCCATCGGCGAGACGGCCAGAGCGGCGACAAATTGCCAGCTCATCGAGAATCGCCGTCATGGCGATAGGTGGCGCGCAGAGGATGACGAGTGCTGCGCCATCGACCGTTTCGGCAACGGAGCGACCAACCGTATCAATAACCCCTGCCGCAAGCGCCTCTCGTGGTCCAGCCTGGGTCGGAGTCCATGCGGCGATCTCTAGGCCACTCTCGTCTAACGGCCCTACGGAGGCGGGGTCTTCACGCAGCGCCCGCGCGATGGAGCCACCGATCAGGCCGAGGCCGAGCAGCGCAACCTTCACGGGCGGTCAGCCAAGCGTGGCGATGGCGTCGAGTGCGCGAATGACGGCGCGAATACCGCCTTCAAAGTTGCCGAGATCCATCGATTCATTCGGCGCATGGGCATTGTCGTCGGGCGGTGTGAAGCCGAGCAAGACCACCGGCAGACCGAGCTCCTTCTGGAAGAGCGCGGCGATCGGAATCGATCCACCCTCGCGAATATAAAGCGGCGGCACCCCAAAGGTGGCCTCAAGAGCAGCGGCTGCTGCGTTGAGGTACGGATCGCCGAGCGGAGTAAGGAAGGCGTCGCCGTTTCCGAGGTTCTGCACCTCGACCTGTAGTCCGGCAGGGGCAGCGGCACGCAGCGCCGCCTCAACCTGGCGGCCGATCTTTGCGGGGTCCTGCGCAGTGACGAGGCGGCACGAGATCTTGGCGTGGACATGCGCAGGGATGATTGTCTTTGATCCGTCGCCCATGAAGCCACCCCAGATGCCATTCACGTCAAGTGTTGGGCGTCCGCCACGTCGCTCCACCGTGGAGTAACCGCGCTCCCCCGCTGTTGCGGTAGCGCCGATTCCGGCGAGGTAGCCCGCCTCATCAAACGGCAGTGCCGCAAATGCCGCCCGGTCGGCTGGGGTGAGCTCAACGACATCATCGTAGAAGCCAGGGACGGTGATATGCCCATTCTCGTCATGAAGCGAGGAGATCATGCCAGCGAGAGCGTTAGCGGGGTTCACGACGGAGCCCCCGTAGCTCCCTGAATGCAAGTCAACATCGGAGGCACGCACATCAACCTGCAGGTAGGTGATGCCGCGGAGGCCGACCGTCAAGGCGGGGCGATTCCCATCAAAGAAGCCCGAGTCGCTGATGATCACGGCATCACCGCTACAGCGCTCTGGGTTTGCCGCCATCCACGCCTCGAGGTTCACGGAGCTCGACTCCTCTTCACCTTCAAAGACGTACTTCACGTTGACTGGGAGGGTGCCGCGCGTCGTGACGAGCGCCTCTAGTGCGCTGAGGTGAATGACGATTTGACCCTTATCGTCGGCGGAGCCCCGACCGAGCATGCGACCATCGCGAACGATCGGCTCAAATGGGCTGGTCTTCCAGAGGTCGAGTGGATCGCCAGGCTGAACGTCATAGTGGCCGTAGATGACGATCGTTGGTAACGAACTGTCGACGATCTTCTCGGCAACGACGATTGGGTGGCCACCGGTCTCACTCACCTCAACGCGCTCTGCCCCGATGCGACGGAGCTCAGCGGCGAGCCACTCTGCTGCGGCGCGGCAATCGGCAGCGTTTTCAGGGAGAGCCGAGACGCTCGGGATCTTCAAAAAATCGGCATACTTCGCCATCCGCGAGGCGGCGGTCGCAATGAGGTGCGCCTCCTCCGGTCCCTCTAGCCCCTTCCAGGCGAGCGTTGGGGCATACGCCATCAGGCTGGCTGCCCCGCCGCCGCGCCGCCAGGGCCCGGCTTTACCACCGGCTCAGCCTTTGGCTCTACAGCCGCGGTCGGAATCGAAATTCCGGCTGCGCGAAGTCGATCAAGGAGGCCCGAATACGCCGCAGGCTTTGGAGGAAGGTCGGCGAAGAGCGTCTCAAACGCCTCTCCCTCTACGGTCTCTTCGGCAATGAGCTTCGCTGCGAGCGCATCCAGGCGATCGCGGTGCTTCGTGAGCACCTCCCGCGCGCGCACCGCGCCACGATCGATGATTGCGCGGACCTCTTCGTCAATCTGCTTCGCTACCGATTCGGAGTAGTTCTTCTGCTCTGACATCTCGCGGCCAAGGAAGATCATCTCATCTTGACGCCCGAGCGTAACGGTGCCCAACTTCTCGGACATGCCGAATCGCGTGACCATCTTGCGCGCAAGGTCGGTCGCCTTCTCAATGTCATTCGATGCGCCGGTTGTAGTGTCACCAAACACCAGCTGCTCGGCAACGTTGCCACCAAGCATCGCAGCGATCTTGTCTTCGAATTCGCTCTTGCTCTGCAGATAGCGGTCTTCGGTCGGCAGGTTCATTGTGTAGCCGAGCGCCATTCCGCGGCTGATCACTGTCACCTTGCTGACCGGATCGCACTTCTCAAGGATGCGGCCAACCACCGCGTGACCACCCTCGTGGTAGGCGATGATTTGCTTCTCTGGCCCGGTAATGAGACGGCTCTTGCGCTGAGGCCCAGCCATTACGCGATCAAGCGCCTCAGCAAACTCCTCCATCCCGATGGTGCGCTTGCTACGACGTGCGGCGAGAATCGCGGCCTCATTCATGAGATTAGCCAGGTCTGCTCCCGAGAACCCCGGGGATCGACGTGCGATCTCTTCAAGGTTCACCGTCTTGTCGAGCGGTTTCCCCTTCACATGCACTTGCAGGATTGCAAGGCGGCCCTTGAGGTCTGGGCGGTCAAGGATAACTTGCCGATCAAAGCGGCCTGGGCGCAGGAGCGCTGGGTCAAGCACATCAGGGCGGTTTGTTGCGGCAATGATAATCACGTTCGTGCCCGTCTCGAAACCATCCATCTCGACCAGAATCTGGTTGAGCGTCTGCTCGCGCTCGTCATGTGAACCGCCGAGTCCGGCGCCACGCTGACGGCCGACCGCATCAATCTCATCGATGAAGACGATGCACGGCGAGTTGCGTTTCGCCTGATCAAAGAGGTCGCGCACGCGCGAAGCGCCAACGCCCACAAACATCTCCACGAATTCGGAGCCAGAGATGCTGAAGAATGGCACGCCGGCCTCGCCAGCCACTGCGCGGGCGAGGAGCGTCTTTCCGGTGCCTGGTGAGCCGATTAGGAGCACGCCCTTCGGGATTTTGGCGCCAAGCGCCTCGAAGCGCTCAGGGAACTTCAGGAATTCAACGACCTCTTCCAGCTCGACCTTGGCCTCCTCGACGCCTGCGACATCGGCAAAGGTGACGGGAGTTTTGTTGGCGATGAACATCTTGGCCTTACTTTTGCCGAAACTCATCGCCTGATTGTTCTGCCCTTGGGCACCACGCATCATGAAGACGAAGAGGCCACCGATGAGGAGGACTGGGAGGAGTGCGCTGATCAGCAGGCTGAAAAGCTGGCCAGAGTCGTCAGGCTTCTTTGCGCCGAAGGTCACGCTATCGGGGCTGCGTCCGCCCGAGATCGCGGCGGCGCGTACGTCGTTGTACACATCGGTGAGCTGTGTTGGAACCTGAACCTCATAGGTTTCCGGCGGAGTGCCAGCCTTGGTAACAGTGAGGATCTGGTCCTGCTGTACGACAGAGGCGATGCTGCCGCCGCGAACCTCGGCCAAGAATGCCGAGTAGTCCTTGGTTGCTGCGGGGACCGGGGTAAGGAGCACGCTGCCGAGGAGCACAACGGTGCCCAGCAGCAGGATCAGCATGACTGCACCGTTTCGCAGAGCCTTGGGAACCATCACGTTGCCTCCGTTCTCCGTCTTGCCGAAAGGTGCATGGTAGCGAGGGCAGGAATCGAACCTGCTACCAAGGGCTTATGAATCCCCTGCTCTACCGGTGAGCTACCCCGCCGTGCCTCTGCATAGGATACCGAACGCGGCTCCCCCACGCACCACGAGCCTAGAGCCCGCCAGAGAGGCGATCCGCTAGGCTCCGAGGATGCTTCGAATCCTCGCCCTCTGCCACGGCAACATCTGCCGCTCCCCCCTGGCCGAGGTGCTCATTGAGGCAGCAATCAGTGCTGATCCGCTCCTCGCTGGACACGTGGCGGTCTCCAGCGCTGGCACCTCCGATGAGCACACTGGCGAAGGGATGCATCCGACTAGTGCCGCGCTGCTCAGCGCCCGGGGCCTGCGCAGCGCCCATCAGGCACGCCTCTTCACGCCAGCGATGGCAGCGGCACATGATCTGGTATTTGCCGCCGACCAGGCAAATCTTCGGAATGGTCGCGCCATCATCCGCATGGCAGAGCGGCAACCTGAGATCCGCCTACTCAGGGACTTTGATCCGTCTGCCGTTGGTCGCGATCTCGATGACCCATGGGGGCATCCGCCGGCCGCGTACGAACGTGTGGCCGCAGAAATTTCTGCGGCGATCCCAGGGATCCTCGCGGAGCTCCGCGCCCGGATCTAGCGCTACTTAAACGAGAGGATCGCGTCGACCAGAACGCGATCGAATGCCTCGGCATCCACACCGACCGCCACATCGACGTCAGGAGTGCGTCCTCGCTGCTTAAGGCGATCGCCATACCAGTCGGTAATCGTTCGGCCACGAGCAAGATCGCCGAGCTCAACGTCGACAGCGGCGTGCACCAGCGCCAGTAGGTTCGGCACGGCGAGGTGTGCCACCGCCACCGCATCATGCACGGCCGATGCTGGCCAGTCGTACCGATCCTTGTGGAAGATTGCATAGAATCGCAGCAGGTCGGCGAAGATCTTCGCTGGCAGCGTTCCCGCCGCATCAAGTCGCTTCATCGCCGCTTCGCCCGTAAGCGCACGGTGCGTTGCATCGAGGCAGACCATGGTGATCGGGATTCCGGCAGCGAACACAATTGATGCAGCGTCAGGATCAACATACGAATTGAACTCCGCCGAGGCCGTAACGTTCCCCTCGGCAATCGCACCGCCCATCCAGCAGATGTGCGCAATCTTTGCCTTCAGCTCAGGGTGGTCGCGGAGCAAGATTGCAATGTTGGTCAGCGGGCCGAGTGGCACAAGGGTCACCGGCTCACTCGCTTCACGAAGCAGCGTTGCGATCAAATCCACTGCGCCTGCGGCATGCTCGATGCCGGTCGGCTCTGGAAGCTCTGCCCCATCAAGCCCCGAATCGCCGTGCACGTACGGCGCAACCCAGAGTGGTCGCACGAGTGGCACAGCGGCGCCAGCGGCAACGCGCACATCATTTGCGCCGAGAAGCGCAAGGGTGCGTCGCAAGTTTTCGTAGGTCTTTGGCAGTGATGCGTTGCCAGCCACGGCGGTAACGCCGAGCACCTTCAGTTCTGGACGGGCAAATGCAACGGCAAGCGCCATCGCGTCATCGTGGCCTGGGTCGCAGTCGATGATGATTGGCAGTGGCTTCGCAACGGTGCCAAGCGGCGCACGGCGTGGCGAGGGTGGAAACGGCGTTGAGAGCGGAAGTGGATTCGGCTTCAGTTCGCTCATGGGAGTTTCGAGTAGATCTCCACCATCTCGTCGGCGAATCGCGTGCTATCGATGGTGAGCCCAACATCACAATTTGGCTCCAAATTGTCGCGCTTTAGACGATACGGATTCGCATCGCCAATGGTGCGCCCACGTGCTGGCCCCTGCGTCGCATCAACAACCACGTGATAGCGCGAGACGCCAACAAGATCTGGAATGGCAAGGTGCAGCACGGCCACAGCGTCGTGAATCGCCATCTTCTCGCCTTGGCCCCAGGCGGCGGAGCGGTCAAAGGAGAACTTCAGCAGCTCCGCGGCTACCTTTGCCGATGCGCCGGGAAGCGCCGCAAGACGGTCAAGGATCGAGCGATCCAGAATCGCGTGGTGGGTTACATCGAGGCCGATCATCGTGATTGGCAGTCCGCTGTTGAAGACGATCTCAGCGGCCGTCGGGTCGGCATAGATGTTGAACTCCGCCGAGGCAGAGGAGTTCCCCTCGCCTACCGAGCCCCCCATCAGGCAGATATGCGAAATCTTCGGCGCAAGATGTGGATACGAGCGAATGAGCAGCGCGATATTGGTGAGTGGGCCGATCGGCGCAATCGCGACCGGCTCTGACGAGGCAGCCAAGATGCGTGCCATTAGTGCAACAGCACCCTCTGGCTCAGCGGTGCGCGGAGCCTTCGGTAGCTTGGTGTTGCCAAGCCCTCCCTCGCCATGCACTTCGGTGGCGCGCTCGAGCGGCCCAGCGAGTGGGCCAACCGCGCCTTCCGCAACCGGCACGTCGTCCGCGCCGTAGAGATGGAGCAAGCGCAAGGCGTTCTCAGTGCAGTGGTGCACGTCGGCGTTCCCACCAACGCTCGTCACCGCGAGAAGGTTGATCTCGGGACGAACAACTGCGCAGGCGATCGCCAGCGCGTCGTCAAGGCCAGGGTCGCTATCGATGATGAGTGGTAGCGGCTTGGCAACGGTGCCAAACGGTGCCGTTCGCGACGTGAGCTTTGCGTGATGGAAGGTTGGCCAACCAAGCACCGATTGGTTGCTCACCGGGTCAGCGCCCTATCCCTGGTCGTACGGGCGGCCAGCCGACGCCGGGGCGCGCACGCGGCCGATCAGTCCGGCAACAACGATGATCGTTACAACGTACGGCATCGAGAGCAGAATCTGCGGTGGCAGTGAAACGCCGAGCCCCGACAGGAGCGTGGTAGCGGCAGTGGTCATACCGAAGATCAGTGACGCGCCAAAGGCATAGATTGGATTCCATGCGCCGAAGATCACTGCGGCAAGAGCGATGAAGCCTTTGCCGGCGCTGGTGTTCACGCCGAACCCGCCAGTTCCGCTCAGCGAAATATAACTGCCGGCAAAGCCTGCCAAGAGCCCGGCAATCAGCATGGCGCGATAGCGGAGCTTGACCACGTCAATGCCAACCGTACCCGCGGCGTTCGGCTGTTCACCTGCGGCACGAAGCCTAAGGCCCCAACGCGTGCGATAGATCATGTAGGTGAAGAAGAGCACAAGCCCAACAGAGAGATAGAAATACGGGCTCAGTGAGAAGAGGATTGGCCCAAGGATTGGAATCTGTGAGAGCACAGGGATCTGAATTGGGCTGATGCCAATTGGGCGATTGAACTCGCTATGCGGCTGCAAGACGCGCAGGTAGGCGAACGTGGTCACGCCCACAGCGCCAATGTTGATGACGGTGCCAGCAATGATCTGATCGACCTTGTAGCGGATACCGAGCCAGGCGAGGAAGAGGCTCACCCCCGCGCCGAAGATTGCACCAGCAATCGGGCCGGCGATGGCAATCCCAGTGACGCTCGACGCGATTGAGCCAATCATTGCGCCAAATAGGAGCTTCCCCTCGATGGCGATGTTCAGGAAACCGCTGCGTTCGGCGACGATGCCTGCAAGTGCGCCGATGCCGACAGGGATGGCATAGCTCAGCGTGCTGGTAAAGAAGACGGTGAGGTTTGCCGTGGTGCCGTCGAGGAGCCGCGCAAGGAGTGCAAACACCAGAATCGGCGAAACAAGTCCAATGGCAAGGCGCCACTTGAATGAAGCACCACGAACGAACTGCAGGACGGTCATCAGGCCAAACCCCGCTGTGACGGCAGCCCAGAGCAGGGCGACAGGGAGAGAGAACGAGATATCAGTGCCGCCGACCTTGTCGGCCCAGAACGAGAATTTCCCCTCAACCCCCGCAGAGCCTGAGGTGATTGCAAACGAGAGCAGCGTGAAGAAGGCGAAGAGGCCGGCGCGCACGCGCGACGCGACAAACTGCTGATGAGCATCCGCTCCGTCGCCCACAGCGACCGTGCGGCCTCGTGTTGCAGCGCTGGTTGGCGCAACCTTAGATCGCGATGGTGCCGCTGGCTTCTTCTTCGTATTCACCTTGCCTCCTCGCGTAGTCACTTCGCCACCGCGCGAGGGCGTCGGCGGAATGGATTCTTCAAGATTCCAAGGGTAAGGTCAGGCGCAGCGATAAAGGCGATGACCAGGGCCTGGATAAAGAGGAGCATCTCGATTGGAATGCCCGTCTGCACCTGCATCAGGCCGCCGCCGTGCTGCAGTAGCCCGAAGACCAACGCTGTGGCGACGACGCCACTGGGTCGGGTTCCACCAACCAGCGCGATCGCAATGGCGGTGAAGCCGACACTCCCTGCGATCCCTGGCGATAGTTGCTTCACGGTGCCAACTGCAACGATTGCGCCGCCCAGGCCCGAAATGGCGCCCGAGATGAGCATCGCGGTGATGATTGACGTTGCAGCCCCCATGCCGGCGTACTTGGCGGCAGCGATATTGAGGCCAGCCGCGCGCAGCTCAAAGCCGCGGGTAGACCGGAAGAGGAACCAGCTAACAGCCACCGCGGTCAGAAGAGCGACGATGATGCCAATGTCGAGCCGAAGGCTGGCAATCGGCAAGATTCCAGGGAGATCTACGAATTGGCTCAGCTCCTTGGAGACAGGCTGAATCCGTGGCGGCTTCTGAATGAATTCAAAGTTAGAGACGAGGAAGAAGACGAACTGCCCAGCAATGAAGTTGAGCATGATCGTCGTGATCACTTCGCTGGCACCAACGCGCGCCTTCAGGAAGCCAGGAAGGAAGGCCCATGCCGCTCCACCAATCAGGCCGAAGAGCATCACCAAGAAGATAGCCACGGGAGCAGGGGTCACGCCACCGCCAAAGAAGAGTGCCGCTAGCGTGCCACCGACGGCGCCCATGGTGAACTGGCCAGCGCCACCGATATTAAAGATGCCGGTGCGGAAGGCGACAGAGACGCCAAGGCCCACGAAGATCAGCGGGACTGACGCGACGACGCTCTCGACGATTGGGCGCAGTGCTCGTGCCCAAACCTGAATGTCGCCGTTTGAGGCGAAGGCCTTTTCAATTGTGGCTGGATCACCAAAGGCACCACGGAAGAGCGCACTGTATGCGACCGCCGCGCGGCCAACGCCGAGGCTAAGAGCACCGATTGGATCGGAGAGTAGTTTTCCGAGCACTTCAAGGTCAGTGAAGATGATGAAGAGCGCGCCCACAAGGAGCGCGACAGAGATGGAGAGTGCTGGCACCCGTACCTTGGCACCAAATTTCTTAAGGGCGCTCACTTGGTGATACCTCCCATTAGAAGGCCGACTCGCTCACGCGTTGCCTCTTTAGCATCCAGAATGCCCACGATTCGACCCTCGTACATCACAGCGACTCGGTCGCCGAGCGCGAGCACTTCGTCGAGCTCGGTGCTCACAATCAGCACCGCAGCGCCCGCATCTCGCTGCTCAACGATGCGCCGGTGAATGTATTCAATGGAGCCGACATCGAGTCCGCGCGTTGGCTGCGCGGCGATCACAAGCCGCACGCTGCGGCTGAACTCGCGCGCAACGATCACCTTCTGCTGGTTGCCCCCGGAGAGGGAACCGATGTCGGTATTGATGGATGGCGTTCGAACGTCAAAGTCCTTAACAGCCTTCTCAGTTGCGGCCGTAATCGCCTTGCGGTTCAGCAGTCCGTTCTTGCTGTACTCCGGCAGGTGGTAGGTGTTGAGGATGTAATTTTCGGCGACCGTCATCCCCTTGATCATGCCGTCGCGATTGCGGTCTTCAGGGATGTGGGCAACCCCAGCCATCGCGATCTCGCGTGGGGAACCGGCGTGAAGTGCCCTCTTCTCTAACATGACGGTCCCTGAATCGACGAGTCGCAAGCCGGTAAGGGCCTCCACCAACTCGGTTTGGCCGTTTCCCTGTACGCCTGCCACGGCCAAGATTTCGCCACTGCGAACTTCAAAGGTTGCATCGTTGACGGCGAGGCCACCCGCGTCGTTAAGGACGTTCAGCCCCTGCACCTGCAAGATTGGCTCCGCAACCTTTGACTTCGAGCGGCTAACGGTGAGCTGCACCTCGCGACCTACCATCATCTCGGCGAGCATGGCAGCGGTCGCCTTCTTCGGGGTTGTCTCGCCTGCGACGGCACCGCGACGAAGCACGGTGATCTTGTCGGCAACCGCAATGACTTCGTTCAGTTTGTGGGTAATGAAGATCACCGAGGTGCCGCCCTTAGCGAGCCCACGAATGATGTCGAAGAGCTCCTCCGTCTCCTGTGGGGTGAGTACCGCTGACGGCTCGTCAAGAACCAAAATGTCGCTCTTTCGGTAGAGCGCTTTCAGGATTTCGACGCGCTGGCGGACACCAACTGGGAGTGATTCAATCTTTGCGTCTGGGTCTACGTGGAGGCCATGCTTCTTTGAGAGCTCAACAACCTGCGCACGCGCAGTCGCTCGATCAAAGCTGCCGAGTGGACCCTTGGTTGGCTCGTTGCCGAGAACAACGGATTCTGTGACGTCAAAGACGGGGACGAGCATGAAGTGCTGGTGCACCATGCCAATACCGGCGTCAATTGCCTGGGCGGGATCGCGGAAGACGCGCTCCTTGCCGTCAATAAGAATTTTGCCGGAGTCGGGTCGGTAGAGACCCGAGAGGATGTTCATGAGGGTGGTCTTCCCTGCGCCGTTCTCGCCGAGAAGGCCGAGGACCTGCCCCTTGTCAACGGAGATGGAGATGCGGTCGTTTGCGAGAACGCCAGGGAACTGCTTCGTAATCTTTTGCAGTTCAAGCCTCATACGACGCGTACCCTCCCTACTCTGCCGCTGTATTGCCAGAGATACTCTTCCGCCCGGATGCCGAAGCATCCGGGCGGAGAGCCACTACTTCACCGCTAATGCGATGGGGTAGTACTTACTTCTTTGCGTAATCCAGAACGACCACCGAGCCGTCAATGATCGCGGCCTTTAGGGCCTCGACCTCTGCCTTGAGCTCAGCGGTTACGAGCGTGCCGAAGGTTGCAGTCCATGCAGCCTCGGTGCGATCGAGCGTGGCGATCTGAACGCCACCGTTCTTGAGCGTACCAACGTAGTTGGTGCCGCCCAGTTTGCCTGCGTAACTGGAGTTCACTGCCGTGATTACTGCAGCACCGATGTTCTTCTGTGCCGAGGTCAGGAGTGTTCCGCAATACTCAGGAAGGCTGACGCACTGGTCGAGGTCCACCCCGACCGAGTACTTGCCCGCATCCATCATTGCCTGATAGGTGCCGTTGCCCGTGGTGCCCGCAACTGCGTGCACAACGTCAGCGTTCTGGCCCATGAAGGACTCAGCGGTCGTCTTACCAAAGTCCACGTCGTTGAACGGCGAGGTGCTTGGGTTGAACGTACCGGTCTTGGCAACTGGATCCCAGCCCAAGACGGACGTCGCAACGCTCTTCTTCTCGGCGTAGTACTTGGCGCCGGCGACCCAGCCATCCATGAACTTGGTTACGCCAGGATAAGGAGCTCCACCGTAGGTGGCGATGACGTGGGTCTTCGAGATGCCAGCTGCCAAGTAGGCGGCGAGCATCGAAGCCTCGTCGATCTGGAAGTCGATACCGGTGAAGTTCGCCGGAATCGTGCCATCTTCGAGGGTCCACGTTGCGTCTACCCAACCGAATGCAATTGCGGCATTGGCTGGATCGACGACGGCTGCCTGCAGGGCGGTGCCCTGGTTGTAGCCGACGGCGATGACGGTCTTGCAGCCCTGGTCGATCAACTGCTGAATGTTCGGCGCGTACGACGAATCATCAACGGCGGTCGTGTAGGCCGTATCGAACCCATCAGCCTTGAGCGACAGAAGTCCCTCGTATGCTGACTGGTTGAAGTTCTTGTCGGCAGGTCCACCCGTGTCCAACGAGAGGCATGCCTTGTACTGGGCCTTCCCGGCATCGACGGAGGCTGACGGCGAAGCCGTCGAACCACCGCACGCTGCGGCGAGAAGAGCAAGTACGGTGAGGAGCGCGAACATTCGCGTCTTCATATGTATGTAGCCCTCCGCTAATTCCTTTTGCTCAGACGCCCACGGCGACGAGCGGGCCAGCCATTCGCTGACCGTGGCGGCATTGTGCCTCATAACGGCGCGAGATGCGCACGGATTGCGATTTGGTAGCGGGGCGGGATGGTGGCTCTGTTACAAACCCCGCTGCAAGAGCCACGACTCAAAGGCGTTCCTGAGACGAACTTTGGTTCCCTGCTCAGCGAAGGCAAACTCGTAGCCGGTACGAGCCAGGGCAATCAGGTCTGAGACTGGAAGCCCGAGGCGACGATGCACATGGAGGTACTCCTCGGAGAGAGTGACGTCGCTGACGGTGAGGTCATCGGTGTTCAGCGTGACCGGCACGCCACGCCGACGCAGCTCCATCATCGGGAAATCGCCGTAGCCTGGAACGATAGCGGCTTGGGTGTTACTGGTCGGGCAGAGATCAAGCGAGACGTTGCGCGCGGCGAGCTCCGTGCAAAGGGTTGGGTCATCTATCGCGACACCACCATGGGCGATGCGCGAAGGTTGCACCTCAAGCGCGCGGCGCACCTGCGCAGCGCCGCCCCACTCCCCCGCATGCAAGGTGATGGCAAGTCCGCCGTTACGTGCGATATCGAACGCCTCTTTGAATGTGAGCGGGTCAGGGAATGCCGCCTCACGGCCGGCAAGATCGAATGCGACGACGCCGAGATCTTGCGCTGCGACCGCTGCAGTAGCGAGGTTTCGATTCTCCTCAAGTGGGTGAGATCGGAGGGCGGTCACAATCAGGCGCACCTCAATACCAGTTGCGGCTGCTGCGCGCCGTGCCCCAGCCGAGACCGCCGCGATCACCTGCGACTGGGTGAGCCCCTTCGCGGTGTGCAGGTGTGGGCCCCACCGCATCTCAAGGTAAGCGACGTTCTCTGCCGCCTTGCTGCGCACGAGCTGCTCCGCAGCGCGATCGAGCGCCTCGGCATCTTGCAGGAGGGCGATCGGCAGGTCGAATGCGCGCAGGAGATCGGCCTGGTCGGCACAGCGCTCTGGGGCAACGAGGGCGGCGCGCATGCCTGCCCAATCACGTGGGGCATCAACGTTGCGCGTTGCGGCCAAGTCAAGTGCCAGGGTCGGATCCAGTGATCCGTCAAGGTGCAGATGTAGCTCAGGCTTTGGCATCTCAAAGAAGAGGCGACGCGCATCATCAGCACGCTGGAACTCCATTGCTCCCCTCCCCTCACGCCGTTTCGCAGGCTGCACACCCGCGTGCGCATCTCCGCGAGAGAGAGGATACTCCCCCGTATGACCTCATCACTTCCGGTTGCGACAGATTCACGAGCGCTCGGGGCCTGGCTCCGCGACGCGACTCCTGTTGACCGTGTTGGCATTGAGGAGCGTGTCGCTACCCTGAAGACGCGATCGATAAAGAAGTCTTCCAAGGTGTGGGCACTCCGCCTGGCGCTGAGCATGTGTGACCTCACCACCCTTGAGGGGAAGGACACGCCGGGGAAGATCCGCCAGTTGGCCACCAAGGCGATGCGCCCGCTCCCTGGTGACGCGTCGATGCCGTCGGTCGCGGCGCTCTGCTGTTACCCCGACCTGGTGGGTGTGGCGAAAGAGGCACTCAAGGGGAGCAGCGTCAAGGTTGCCGCCGTTGCCACCGCCTTCCCGAGCGGCCGCTCGTGGATCGACCTGAAGATTGCCGAGACGAAGTACGCGGTTGCTGCTGGTGCCGACGAGATTGACATGGTCATCGATCGCGGCGCCTTCCTTGCTGGCGATTACGCCAAGGTGTGGGACGAGATCGTCGCCGTGAAAGAGGCCTGCGGCCCTGCGCACCTGAAGGTGATCCTCGAGACAGGCGAGCTAGGCACCTACGACGATGTGCGGCGCGCATCAGCGCTAGCAATTGCCGCCGGTGGCGACTTCATCAAGACCTCCACTGGCAAGGTCACACCAGCGGCGACGCTCCCCGTGACCCTGGTGATGCTTGAAACGATTCGCGAACACTGGAACCGCACCGGCAAGGTGGTTGGCATGAAGCCCGCCGGCGGCATCCGCACGGCGAAAGAGGCGATCCAATATCTGGTGGTCGTACACGAAACCCTCGGCCCTGACTGGTTAACTCCCGACCGCTTCCGCTTCGGAGCGTCAAGCCTGGTCAACGACCTGTTGATGCAGCTCGAAAAAGAGGTAACCGGCGCGTACGCGGACCCGGACGACTTCACACTCGATTAGCGTTTGCACCAGCGCGCCTAGCGGGCGCGAAAGACGTCGGCTACGAGCCGATTGGGTGCCAGACGGTCTTCATTTCGAGGAAGGCGGTAATGCCGTCGATGCGTTCGCCGTGCTCGCCATCGAATGCGTCGGCGCGATCCTTCACCCCATGCGGGCGACGTGCGACACGGGCAACGTGCTCAGCAGCTCCCTGCTCCGCCTCGACGAGGAGTTCGTCGGGGCAGCCCCATAGGTCATACCCATCAATGTCGGCGTGACGCACCAGATGTGGCAACAGCTCGGCTCGGCGCGCCGTAATGATGTTCACGACGCCTGCTGGAACATCACTCACGGCAAGGGTTTCAGCTAGGGTGACCGCTGGGAGTGGCGCCGATTCGCTCGCAAGGACGATTGCCACATTGCCGCCCGCAAGGATGCCGCCGAGGCGTGAGACGAGTCCGAGCAGTGGTGATGCCTCTGGTGCGATGGAGGCAATGACGCCCGTTGGCTCTGGCAGGGTGAAGACGAAGTGCGATGAGGCGACGGGATTGGTGCCGCCAAGTACGGCAGAGAGCTTGTCGGGCCAGCCCGCATACCAGACCATGCGATCGATGGCGGCGGAGACCTCGGCTGCGGCGTCGGACTTTGATGCGCCGTGGTTGATCAGGTCATCGCGGAATTGTGCGGCGCGCCCCTCCATAAGTTCGGCAACGCGATAAAGAATTTGGCCACGAACCATCGCAGTGCGTGCGGCCCATGGCTCGGCGGCGATGCGTGCGACACGAACCGCCTCTCGCAGATCCTTGCGCGAACCGCCGGCAATGTTGGCGACGCCGCCCTTCGCGAGCTGCACCTCGCGGCTGCGACCCGATTCACTGCGCGGGAATGCGCCACCGATGTAGAGCTTGGCGGTGCGGCGCACCTCAAGTCGCTCTGAGCCCTCTGACGACTCAATCGTCAGCGGGAGGTTGAGCTTCTCGGTGCGCTTCGACTTCTTCCCCATGACTAGGAGCTCCTCAGGTAGGCATGCAGCCCCTGCATGCCGCCTTCACGTCCGTAGCCAGACTCTTTGTAGCCACCAAACGGCGCCGTTGGATCAAAGCGGTTGAAGGTATTCGCCCAGACAACACCCGCCTTGAGGGCGCTCGCAACCTGCAGAATGCGGCTCCCCTTCTCGGTCCAAATGCCGGCGGAGAGGCCGTAGGCGGTGTTGTTCGCCTTCTCGATCGCCTCAGCGACGGTGCGGAAGGTGATGGTGGCGAGGACCGGCCCGAAGATCTCTTCGCGAGCGATACGGTGGCTCTGCGCAACATTCGTAAAGAGGGTCGGGCGGAAGAACCAACCACGCGTTGGCAGATCGCAGGCGGGCTGCCAGATCTGGGCGCCCTCGGCGACGCCGCTCGCCACCAGTTCGCCGATGCTCTCCATCTGCGCCTTCGAGTTGATGGCGCCGATATCGGTGTTCTTATCCATCGGATCGCCGATGCGCAACATCGACATGCGATCGCGCAGTCGCGCGAGGAACTCTTCGGCGATGGATTCCTGAACGAGGAGGCGGCTGCCGGCGCAGCAGACCTCGCCCTGGTTGAAGAAGATGCCGTTGACGACGCCTTCGACCGCCTGGTCGAGCGCCGCATCTTCGAAGACGATGTTCGCCGCTTTGCCGCCGAGCTCAAGGGTGAGGCCCTTCCCCTGTCCGGCGATGCCCTTGGCGATCGTGACGCCGACCGAGGTGCTGCCGGTGAAGGCGACCTTCGCAACGCGCGGGTCGGTGACGATCGACATGCCGGTGCTGCCAGGGCCGGTGACGATGTTGACGACCCCGTCGGGGAGTTCGGCCTGCCGGCAGACATCGGCGAAGAGGAGCGCAGTGAGCGGCGTCGTTGAGGCGGGTTTCAGGACGACGGTGTTCCCAGCCGCAAGTGCCGGTGCGATCTTCCACGCCAGCATGAGGAGTGGGAAGTTCCACGGGATCACCTGCCCGACGACGCCGTGCGCCTCGGGTCGACGGCCAGGAACGGCGTACTCAAGCTTGTCAGCCCAGCCCGCGTAGTACCAGAAGTGCGCGGCGGCGAGCGGTACATCCACGTCACGCGACTCACGAATCGGCTTCCCTGAGTCCATCGTTTCGGTGACGGCAAACTCGCGGCTGCGCTCCTGCAGGATGCGGCTGATGCGGTAGAGGTACTTCGCCCGCTCGCGTGGGTGCAACTTCGACCAGACCTTGCGATAGGCGCGGTCGGCGGCCTCGATAGCGCGGTCGGCGTCGGCGGGGGTTCCCTTCGCGATCTCAGCGAGGGGCTCCTCAGTGGCCGGGTTATAGGTGATGGTGACCTCGCCACCAGATGGAGCGCGCTCCTTCCCGTCGATGAAGAGGCCGTAGCGCTGGCGAATCGTGACGATCTCGCGAGACTCTGGGGCTGGGGCGTAGGCCCATGGGCTGCTCCCTGCGAGGCCGGAGCTTGCTGGGGCGACGGTTGCTGCAGGGGCCGGGGTCGCCACGCTGGTCGCGCGCGCGGCGCTGCGTCGAGGTGCGGCGCTCTTCGGTGTCTGATCGCTCGGCATGGGTGCATCCTAGCGCGCCCACCACTTCCAGCGGCGCGGCGTATCGCCTACCCTTCGCGCATGACAACCCGTGCACCACAGGCGACTCCACCGTTTGCCCCAACGATGCTCATTGACGGCGCCTCACGCGGGGCAACCGGCGGGCGCACCTTCGCCCTGCGGCATCCCGCTAGCGGCGCGGTCATCGGTGAGATTCCGCACGCGAACGCCGCCGACGTTGACGCCGCTATTGCTGCAGCGAGAAGGGCGTTTGATACGGGCGGCTGGCGCACGACGCTCCCCGCGGAGCGGGCGCGGCTCCTCCTCGCCCTTGCCGACGCGGTTGAACGCGAGGCCGATCACTTCGCTGACCTTGAGGTGTGGCAGACCGGCACCGCGCGCAAGCTGCGACGCGATGGGGACATTCCCGCGGTCATTGATCACCTGCGCTACTTCGCCGGCATCCTGCGCGCCCCCGAAGGGATCGCCGCTGGTGAGTACACCGGTAACCACACCTCCATGATTCGGCGGGAGCCGATCGGCGTTGCTGCACTCATCGCGCCATGGAACTATCCCCTGGCCATGGCGGTCTGGCAGGCGGCGCCAGCACTCGCTGCTGGGAACACCGTCGTCATGAAGCCGGCCAGCGCGACACCGCTCGCAGCACTGCGACTGGCAGAGCTCGCACGCGAGGTTGGCTTCCCTGCGGGCGCGGTCAATGTCATCACCGGGCCAGGTGCTGAGATCGGCGCGCAATTCGCCGCAGATCCGCGCATCGACATCATCGCCCTCACGGGTGATAGCGCAACTGGTCGAGAACTGATGGCCGCAGGTGCGCCAACGCTGAAGCGCCTCCATCTAGAGCTTGGTGGCAAGGCGCCATTTGTGGTCTTTGCTGACGCGGACCTTGAGGCCGCCGCGCGAGGGGCGGTCGCTGGGGCGTACGTGAATGGTGGCCAAGACTGCACGGCAGCCACGCGCCTCTACGCGCAGGCAGCGATCTTTGACCGACTCGTTGCCCGCATTGCTGAGCTCACCGCGCAGGTGCGCATCGGTGACCCGTTTGACCCAGCGACAGATCTTGGCTCGCTGATCTCGCGCACACACCGCGACCGAGTCGCTGGCTACGTTGACCGTGCCGTTGCCGCAGGGGCGCGGATCGTGGTTGGTGGCAGCGCGCAGCCGACGGGCGTCCCATCCGACGGAGCCTTCTTTGCGCCGACGCTCATCGTCGGCGCCCAGCAATCAAGCGAGATCGTGCAGCAGGAGGTCTTCGGGCCGGTGCTCATTGCACTCCCGTTCAACGACGAGGCGGAGGCGATCGCCCTCGCAAACGACACGCCGTATGGCCTCGCCTCAAGTTGCTGGACGAGCGATGTTGCTCGCGCGCACCGCATGGCGGCCGCACTCAACTTTGGTTCAGTGCTGATCAATGATCATCTCCCGTTCCTGAGTGAAATGCCACATGGTGGATTCAAACAGTCTGGGTTCGGGAAAGACCTCAGTCGCTACTCATTTGAGGAGTACACGCAGATCAAGCACGTGGCGATTGAGGTCACTGGCGAGGCGGAGAAGCCTTGGCACTGGACCATCTTTGGGGAGCCGAAGCGGTAGGAGGCGGAGGCGGCTTTAGCTCCCGAAAAGCAGATCGAGCCAGGCGTTTAGCGGGGAACTGGTTGGCGCGTCCGGACTAAATCGACGAGCGCTAGACCCAGGGGCGTCGTCAGCGAGCGGCCCCGCATCAGCCGCCAAGACGAATGGGCGCTCCACAGTGGAGCCGAGGCTGTAGCCACGCGCAACCAACTCGAGGAAGGCGGCGTCGTCGAGGAGCACGCGCTCTGCCGTCAAGGCGTCGGCACGCGCCTGCAGCGCTGCAGTCTCATCGCGAAGCTTGGATAGTCGAGTGTTGACGTCAATCAAACCGATTGCGCTTCGCGTAAACGCGATGAGAAATAGAAGGATAAGTAGGGCCTGACCAGCCAGGATGATGGCACCGCGAGCCGTGCTAGTGCGACGACGAATCATGACCCTCATGGCTCCAGTTTCCGTGTCCCGCCGATCGGCGTCAAGCAGGATGCCTGGATGGGGTGGTAGTGTGCGGGGCGTGTACTTCTATGAACTTCATGAGGCCGACGACGAGCTTGCCATCGGCATTACCCTCGCCCATGACGAGGCCTTTGCGCCAAGTGAGTTCCTAGCGATGGTGGAGACGGCTCGAAGCCGAGTGATGGAAACCTTCACGGAAGAGAGCTTGGTCGAGGCGATCGCTGCAGAGCTGGAGCGTGAGCACGACTTTGCCGCAGCGCTAGACGCACGTCTCGTTGCCGCTGTGGGCGTCTCGTCGGACGAAGGTGAAACGCGACTCCTCGCCCATGAGCAGACTGCAGCCCATGCCGCAGACGAGGGCGAAGAGGAGGATCCCGATCTTGCAATCGCTGAGGCACTGCTCTCCGGGCGGGATCCAATAGGGATACGAACGGCCGTCGTGGACCTGGAGAAGAACGAGTCACTCGACTCCTAGGCGTTCACCCCCCACCCTACCAACGAGGGAGTCCCTTAGAGCCCTTCCACACCCGATTCATGATCGGTACGCCATCGCTGGCGAGATCGACAAAATTTGGTTGCGCTTGATTAAGGATTACCGTCGGCAACATGCGGGTGCTTACCAGCCTTGATCCCGCAAACGTCGATTCAATCACGAGGCCCTCGGAGGTCTCCACAGACCAATTTTGGTCAAAGACAAAGTTTCCCATTGAATAAAACACTGGCTTGCCATCGATAATCTCCATTGCGCTCGCCCAGTGCGAGTGTGAGCCAAGGATCATGTCGGCACCGGCCTCGATGGCTCGCTTCGCAAACCTGCGCTGCGAAGCGGTCGCCTGGGCCTGAAACTCGAGCCCCCAATGCGGGAAGACGATGACGAAATCGGCGCCAGCAGTCCGGGCTGCAGCGATCGAGGCGCGCAGCTCGAGCACACCAATCGGTGCACTCCCAGCCCGGTTGACTCGCGCGTGATAGCTGGGATTGATCTGATCGACTGCAACGATGCCAACGGTAATTCCGCCAACCTTGGTAAGCCATGGGCGCTGCGCCTCCGCGAGATTTGCACCTGCGCCGCCGCTCGCCATGCCAGCGGCAGCAACGGCCGCAATGGTTTCGGGGATGCGGGTGATCCCGCCGTCGCCGATGTGATTGTTTGCGAGGGAGAGGAAATCAAATCCCGCATCCTTTATGACTCGAAGCAACGCCGGGTTCCCCGTAAACGTCGTGCCCGAATTGTGTTGTCGCCACCCTTTCGGTGTCGGCGATTCCAGATTCGCAATCGAGAGATCGGCATCTTGAAAGAGGGAGCGCATCGCCCCATTGATCCCTCCATCACTGGCGAGGTGCGCGACCACTTGCGGAGAGCCGAACTGGCTGCAGCAGCTTGTGCCCGTAATATCGGCAATTCCACCGTCGAAGAGCGAGTCCGCTCCGCGATTGGCGCGCTTCGCGTGGTACGCGACTCCGCGATCAAGCAGGATGTCGCCGCCCGCCGCCAAGGTCCATGCAGTGGCCGGATCATAGGCACGCGCTCCAGTGATCCACTCGGCAGGTATCGTTGTGTCTACAGAGAGTTCGGCCCGCAGTGTCCACTCCGAGAGTGAACGGATGTGATGGACACCAACGATTGCGGCGCCCTCCCAGGTCAGGGTGCGCAACGCCGGCTCGAGGGCGGCGAGCCGCACAAATCCCGCCGCCTTCTCGTCGGTGGCGAGCGCCGCTTTCAAGTCGGTTCGATCGGCTACCAGCACAAGACGCGTCGCGATCGATGTTGCTGAGATACCGAGTGACTCTAAGATAGCGGTCGCCTCTGGGGCGATCAGGATGAGTTTCGTGATCGGCTCACTGCCACCAACCTCGCTGAGACGTGCAATCCCGGCGCTCGTGAGCGCCGTAAGGGTGCTGCGATAGCCAGCGACTGGAATGAGCGGGCTCCGCGAATCGCTCACCACAGAGGCGCCAGCGCTCGCGCTAGGGTCCCCGCTTGCACCCGACGGCGCCGCAGATGTGCCGCACGCAGCGGCAAGCACGAGGGCTAACCCGAGCGTAAAGATGCTGCGGGTTCGCGGTGACGGGGCGTGGGTCGAAGCGGGCTGTGGCACACCGCTATCCTACCCTCATGCAGCAACCCACCAGGGCACCTCAACCTACGCTCATCGCCGCCGCGCTCAATGAAGAGCGCGCCGCCCTCGAGGCACTCGCTACCGACCTAGTGCCGCACCAACTTCCAGGACTTGCGGATGGGTCGCTCCTCATTGGTCACATCGACGGCCATCGTGTCGCACTCCTGCGCTGTGGCGTGGGAAAGGTCGCTTCGGTCGTTGCGGTAACAGCCGCGCTAGCGCTGCAGCCCCGCTGTGTCATCTCTGTCGGCTCGGCAGGCGCACTCCATGCGGGGTATCGCGTCGGCGATGTTCTGTTAGCGAACGATGTCGTACAGCATGACTTCGCCGCCGCCGAGGCCGACGGCTTCCGTCTCTTCGGGTACGGATCAACTATTCCGTCAAAGGGCGACCCGCTACTCATCGCCAATTCCGAGCTCGTAACGGCGGCCTTTGATGCGGCTGCGCCAACAACTGCGCGGCTCGGAATCAACCTGCGCCGCGGCCGCATCGCTACAGGCGACTGGTTTGTCGCGGATCAAAAGATCCGTGATGCGATCGCCACTCGCACCACTGCAGACCTCGTCGAAATGGAGGGTGCAGCCATCGCCTATGCGGCACGAACCTACGGCATCCCTTGGCTGGTCATCCGTAGCGTGAGTGATGCCGGTGACGGCGAAGCATCGCTGAGTTTCTGGGAGTACCTCGCCCTCGCCTCAAAGAACGCCGCCGAGATTGTTCGCGCCATCCTGCCGGCACTGGAGAGCCGTTAAGGTCGACTGGCACCGAGCGTCAGGTGCTGCGCGCGTGGCGCATGTGTGCCGAAGAGCCGGACTGCAAGTGCGTCAACCGCTGAGGGGTCACCGGTCGTAAAAATTTGGTGGGTTGGCAACACGGGCGCTGATGCGGGCGCTGAATGGCCGAGGTGCCCGGCATCGGCCGCCGTCCCGCGACTTGATCCTGGTGCCTCAAGCCCGTTCACCGAGATGATCTCTTGGATAAAACTTGCCGTCGCTGCGGCAGAATCAACGACGGCAATTGGCGCCCCAAGTGCCGCATCAATTGCTCCGCGGATCAGTGGGAAATGCGTGCAGCCGAGCAGGAGGGTGTCGATTCGTTGCTGTGGGTCACGTGTAAGAAACGGGTCAATCGCCGAGTGGATGGCGTCGCGCATCTCTTGCGTGTTCGTAAGGCCAGATTCAATAAGCGGGACGAGTTCGGAGGCGGCCCGTTCGATCACCCGCGTTCCAGGGTTCTCGTCCTTAATTGCGGCGAAGTAGGCACGTGACCGAACAGTTGCAACCGTGGCCAACACGCCGACACGGCCGGTCCTGGTGGCCAGGGCTGCCGCTGCGGCGCCAGGGCGAATCACCCCGATGATCGGCGTGGCAGGATGACGTTCGCGAAGGTGTTCGAGTGCCACCGCGGTGGCGGTATTACAGGCAATGATGATCGCCTTGACGCCGCGCGCTACAAGTTCATCGCTCAACTCTTCGGCGAAGGTGCGGACCTCCGCATCGCTGCGGGTGCCATAGGGGTGTCGGGCGCTGTCGCCGATGTAGATGGTCGATTCGGCTGGAAGGCGCGCCTGCACCTCGCGGAGAACGGTGAGGCCGCCGATCCCTGAATCGAAGAGCCCAATTGGACGTGGGTCACTCATGGGCTGACCGTAGCAGCCAGCGCAGGCGATCGTCAGCGCCGACCCTCGTCACGAGCAGACCGGCCGCGGCGGCGAGCGCGCGCAGCTCATCGGGCTGCCAGGCACGAATGGCGAACGGGGCTCGGTCTGGATAGATCTCCGTCAGTCGACCGCTCTCGTCAACTGCCCTGTGCCGAATCTCTAGGAGTACTGAATTCGTACGCCCCTGCGGGCCATCTGTAATGCGGCTTTCACGCCGAACCGTGCCGAGATCAGCGTCTGCTCGCTCCAGATCGAGGCTCCACTCACCGTCAACCTCGCCCGCGAAAAGTTGCGGATCCATCAGTGTGGCGTCGATCCCCACCTGCCCGCCAGGGGCAAGATGCAGCGTCGCTGTTCGCAAGAGCGCCGCAAGATCAGCGGGCGCCGTGATCAACGAGAGCAGATCGCCGCCAAGAATCACAAGGCTGGCTGCATACGCTTCACGGCGCCAGAGTCGACCATCCGCGCAGATCCAATCGGCCGATGGCGCCCGCTCAGCGGCCAATGCAAGAGCGGCAACGTCAAGATCAATACCGATGAGTCGTCGGTCGGCGACGCTGAGGGCGGTCAAGATGCGCCCTCCCCCGCAGCCGATCTCGAAGATAGGGCCAGTCGATTCCGCCGCGACTCCCCGCCAATAGGCCAAATCGCCGTCAGCGGCGGCGGTCAAGTCGCGTTCGTCGGCGATCAGGCGGCTACGTACCTCAGATGCCGTTTCGCTCAGCGGGAGGGTTCCCAGCGAATCGTCTCGCCGGACTCCTTGCGCTTCGCCAGCGCGCTGATCACCTCAAGGGCGGCGCGGTTGGCGATCATCGCGGTCGACTCAGCCCAGTCATACGGCGGAGAAACCTCGACGATGTCCATCCCAGCAATTGGAACCTGTGCCGCTATCTGCCGAAGGCCGCGAAGCAGCTCGCGCGAGAGCATCCCACCAGGCTCTGGTGTGCCAGTTCCTGGCGCGAGGCCCGGATCAACCACATCGATGTCGAGGCTGATCCAGATCGCGTCTGGTCCATCAAGTGCCTCGGCGATCGCCGTCGCGATTACGGCCTCGGAGCCACGCTCCTCAATTTCGGTCATGAAGTGGCTGCGCATGCCGTGCTCGCGCATCCAGCCGAGCGTCTCCTTGTCGGGGAAGTAGCCGCGCAGTCCAACCTGCACAAAGTTCTTGCCGAGTACGGCGCCAGACTCGATCAGGCGCCGCATTGGCGAGCCGTGACTGTGGAGCGAGCCGTACCCGTCAATCGACGCGTCGGCGTGCGCATCAAAGTGCACGATGCCGATTCGTTGGGGCCAGCGCATCTCCGCGATCGCGGTTGCATTTGGCCACGTGATGGAGTGATCGCCGCCGAGCACGATCGGGATCGCACCAGTCTCGGCAACCTCGCGAACCTTGCGATAGATGGCGCCGTGTCCGTGCTCAAGTCGTCCGGGGTAGACCAGTGCATCACCTGCATCAACGGCGGTGAGGGCGGTAAAGGGCTCAACCCCAACCTGCAACGAATGTAGTGTGCCCGTTTGGTACTGCGCCTCGCGAATGGCGCGAGGTCCGAAGCGTGTCCCGGGACGATGTGTGACCGCATCATCAAACGGTGCGCCGATGATGGCGATGTCCGCATTGCGACGGCGGATCTCTGCGACATCCTCAACCCACGGGAGTTGCGCGAAGCTGACCGGTCCCACATACGAGGGGCGATCGAGTGGATCACGCTGCTCTGGGGTGCCGCTCCAACCGAGCGCGGCAAGGGAGGCGGCGAAGGGAGGGGTGTTCGGGCTCATATTGATCACCATTCGGTTCAGATGCGCCGCCGGTGCGAGCCGACGTCCAGCAGGGCGCGCGGCAATCCTACACCCGTTTCGGGCGCAATCGGGGCTTAAACCGAATCAATCTCGCTTCGTGAGATCGCCACCTCCGCCACAGCCACGAGGGCGGCGGCGATCAGCAGCCCCGTTGGCCCACCCAGGCCAATGATCCGCAGGGCGAGATAGCCGCCGAGTAGGGCGCCCGCAAACAGCCCGCGCCGAAGGCTGCGGCGGCGGCGTGCGCGCCATACGCCGGGATGGCCGCGGAATGATCGCAGGAGAAGGAGCGCGGTAAGACCAAGCGTCACAGCCATTGCCAGTGCACCAGCAACGGCGAGGGCACGCGTCGGTTCCCCAGCAGGATCAATCGTGAGTGCACCAGCGATCGTGGCAATTACTGCAAGGAGTGCGCCCGCGCCGAGGATGCGGATGAGGCGCTGATCTGCCGCGGGGATGCGCGGAGGTGTCTGGGCCGCAACGTTGGTGCGCAAGACCTTCCCAGCAAATGGCGCTGCAGAGGTAGAACGACCCAGCTCAATGGGAGCGATCGGCTGATCTAGTGGCAGCTCAAGCTGTTCTGTGGGGTTTCGCCCCTCGCCATCACGAAGCGTCATGCGGGGCGACCAGCTGGAGCCTTCGAGGCTGGGCAGAGTTCACGATATGAACAGTAGGTGCAGGTCATAAGCTCCGGTTTCGGCTCCATCACACCGGCGAGAATCCCTTCAGCCGCCATGACGATCTGCTCGCGCGCCTTCACGATGCGCTTCGGCTCTACTGGTACCGTCGCCACGCGACCTGTATCAAGGAAGCGCAGGCTCACCTCATCGGGGAGGCGCCCCGTTGTCGCCCGCCATGCGAGCGCATAGAGCTGAAGCTGAAGCGACTCCTTGGCCCGCTTGCGACTGGCATCGTCGTCATCGCGTCCACCGGTCTTGTAGTCACTAACCACGACCCATTCGTCATCTCCGAGTGGCAGCGTTGGCCGCAAGAGGTCACCCGGAATATCTACGACAGGGATAGGCGCCGATCGGCCTGCGGGCGGGAGTGCTCGAACGTCGACACGATCCCAGCGGCCACGAATCTTGTGCCCGCCCAGCTCAAACGAGAAGTCCTTCTCGACGTACGCGGGCACGTGGCCCGTCGCAATCTCCTCACTGCGGAAGCGCGCGATCGCCTCTTCCGCCGCCGTATGCCGAGCTGATTCATGGCTGCGGGAGAGGAAGCCAGCGCTCTGCCAACTCCGTTCCAGTGCGGCGTACAGTTCGCTGAGCTCCGGTGGCGAACCCGCCATCTGCCCGCGATGGAATTCGGCGACCGCGGCGTGCATCGCGGAGCCGTATGTCGCGGAGTGATGTGGTGGCAGCGGGATCCGAAGGCGCTGCTGATAGTGGTAACGCAGTGGGCAGGCAAGGAAGGCCTCAATCGCAGTGAAGCTCAGCGTGAGCGGCATACGCTCACCCGCCCCAGGTTCACGCGCAGGGAGCACGGGGAGCGGTGGAGCAACAATCGTGAGCCCATCCATGGTGGAGGCAGGCTCGCCCGTTAGTGGGAACTCTTCTAGCTGATCTCGACTGAGGTCGAGTGCCTCGGCGACAAAGCGGCTCACCTTGCGGGGTCGTACGCCGCCACTGCTTCGCTCCGCCGCGGTGAGCGCCAAACGCTCGCACGCCCTGGTTAGTGCGACGTAGGCGAGACGCCGCTCCTCGCGCAGTGCCTCTTCGTCCGCCTCTGTTGGTCCATCTGGGGCACGAGGGTCCCGTGGTACCACGTCATCAGATCCGCCAAGCTCCACTGCCAGTGCAAGGCGCGGCGGTCGACCCTTGGCGGGGAAACGACCCTCAACGAGATTCGCAGCAAAGACGATCGGAAACTCCAGGCCTTTCGCCTGGTGGATCGTTAGGAGCGCGACCGCATCAAGGTCGGGATCAACATCGGCGGCCGATGGATCGTCTCCCGCTTCACCGAGCTCTTCAAGGTAGCGCACCAGAAATGGGGCACGGTCGAGCTCTAGGAGTCGGCTGCGGGAGCGAACGACATCAAAGAGGCGGCCGATATTGCGGATGCGCTCATCTGACTCTGGAGTCGCCTCGCGCGTTAACTCCGCGAGCAGCCCCGACTCGCGTAGCCAGCGGTAGAGCACCTCGCCACTCGTCCGCTCAACACTCTCCTGCACCACACCAGCGAGGCGTTCGAGGAGTCGCTCAGTTGCCTCATGTCCCGCCCCTACCGCAGCGAGGCTCTCCCGCAACGAGGCATGGTCACGGCGCGACTTACCAACCGCGGCGGCAAGGATTGTGGGTGGGACCTTGAAGCGTGACTCTGCGGCGATCAGGAAGAGTGGTGCCGCGGCATCAGGATCGGCTGCATGGCGCAGGCCGGCTAAGAGGAGGCGCACCTCAGGGCGATCGTAGAGACCGGCAGCGCCGCTTGAACGCCACGGAATGCCGAGCATATTCAGGCTGCGCCCAACCTCCACGCTGTCGACGTTCGCGCGCACGAGCACCGCATGATCGCGGGCCCGCCGACCCCCCGCCATGGAGTCACGGATCTCTGACGCGATCCAATCTGCCTCATTCGCTGTCGTGCGGAAACGGCGGAAGGTCACCGGGAGTGAATTACCAGGCATCCCCTCTGGGGTGAGCTCCTTGGAAATACCCAGGCGAACCTCGAGCCGCTCCGGATCATTGAAGCGAATGAGCCGCCGCGCCGCCGTAAGCACAGAGCCTGTGCTGCGATAATTTTTTGTCAAGACCACCTTGCGTGCATCTGGGTACCGCTCGGTGAAATTCAGAATGTTGCCAATCGCTGCACCACGGAATCGATAGATCGATTGGTCATCGTCACCGACAACGGTCAGATTTCGCCTTCCCTCAGAGAGCAGGTCCACTAGTGCTCCTTGCAGTCGGTTCGTGTCTTGGTATTCGTCAACGAGGATCCAGCGGTGCTGATCCCGCACACGTGCGGCTACAAGGGGGTCATCGCGCAGCAGCTCATAGGCACGCAATACCTGATCGCCAAAATCGAGCAGGCCCCGTTCGTTCAGGATCGTGCGGTAGGTACGCAACGCCGCGCTCAGCTCCGCATGCTCAGTGGCCAGCAGTTCCACGGCGTCGGCATACGAGGCAAGATTTCGCTGGAGCTCAAGATCGGCGGCTGCCGATGCGGCGCTTCGTGCCTCGCCCGCCCGTACCTGGAGATCTGCAGCGAACTGTTGAATCTGGTCAGGGCCCAGCGCTTCGTCTTTGGCACGCGAGAAGTAACCAGCGATGTCGCCAAGAAAGCGTGTGGGGTCGCCGAGTGGCAGGAACCGCTTGAGGCCGAGTTCGAAGAGATGCTCACGAAGGAGCAGAACGACCTCGGCGCGCCCAAGAACGCGCAACTCGCCGGAGAGGCCGAGCCGGTGGGCATTCGCGCGGAGCAGCTCATCGCCCCAGGCGTGGAAGGTTTTAATTGGCGTCGTGGCGTAGCCATAGGGAACGAGGCGATCGACGCGGCCCTGCATCTCCTCTGCCGCGCGCTCGGTAAAGGTGAGCGCCAGGATCTCTTCCGGTTCGGCGCGCTTCTCGGCGATGAGCCAGGCGACTCGGCGCGTAATAACCTGCGTCTTCCCTGTGCCAGCACCAGCTACGACGAGGAGTGGGCCCTCGCCGTGCGTCACCGCGGCGTACTGTTCGTCGTTTAAATCATCAACAAGGTGTGCGATTGCTGGTGTTGGCGAGGTGGGGCGCTTCGGGGTAATTCCTGACCAAACTGGGATCTGTGATCCCCCTTCGCGCTCGCCCCCACCTTTGGCGCGCGGGGTCACCGTTGTGTGGCGCTGTAGGCGGGCTGCGCCAAGGCAGCAGCGATCGCCGCCGACTCCTCTTCGCCCAGGGTCCCCTCGCCCCGACCCTCAATCACTCGCTTCACGTACATACGCGTGCCAACCCGGGCGTGAAGCGCGGTAATCACGAAACCACTCCCCGCCGCATCAAGGAGGGCGAGCGCGGAGCTCTGGCCACCACCAACATCTTCGAACGCTTGAAACTGCACGAGCCCGACACGACTCATTGCGCCAGGGGCGGCGGCCTCAAGGGCGGCGAGGCGCGTCCCTGCCGTCTGCGCTGAGGCTCCCTGTTGGGCAACCCGCTCAAGCACCTGGGCGAAGCGCTGCTCGGCGGTCAGCACCTCACTCCCAGAGACCAACGCCACGTAGTCGGTGCGAAGGCGCCCGAGGTTACGGATCGCAAGCAGGGCGACGGAGAGCGAGAGTAGGCCGACCACGACCCCGGCGACGCCAATTGCGAGAAGAACCTGGCTATCCACGGCTGCATCCTATCAGCCCTCGCCGCCCCCTCGACCTGGGTCAGGTATCCTCTGCCAACGATCCAAATGAGGAGGAGTCATGGCCAAACGAGAGAAGCGCTTCCGTCCCGACCAGCGACCGAAACTTAAGTCGCATGCCGACGCACCCAAGCGAGGCCTTACCCCCGCCGAGGAGTCCGCTGCAGCCGCCTATGAGGCGACGCTCGCGGCCCCAAAGAGCACCGTCATTACGGGCACCTCTGCACCAATTGGTAGCCGAGCCGCCTCAACGCAACGACTCACTGCCGAGATCGCCGAAGAGATGCCCATCGTGCGCCGTGACCTTCGCCGCATTGCGCTGACCTACGGCGCGATGCTCGCGCTCCTGGCGGCGATCTGGTTCGTCGCGACGTCGACCGGGTTCGTCGCCGCCTAGCTCGCGCACCTCGCCGCGCGAGGTTTTAGTCCACCTAGATTGCCCGACCAATCGCCGCGCCGAGCAGCGCACAGAGGGCGCCGAGCGCAACAGATCCCACCGCGTAGACCGCTGCGGTCGTCGTATCCCCTGCCGTAGCGAGGCGCGATACCTGGAGGGAGAGGGCGGAGAAGGTGGTGAACCCTCCGAGTAGGCCGGTGATGAGGAGTGGTCGCAACTCCGCTGGCACCATTGAGCGCTCAATGATCAACGTCACCAGGAGTCCTGCAAACAGTGAACCGACGAGATTAATCGTGAGGGTGCCGTACTCGGCGAGCCAACCTACACGAAGCACCGCCTGATCAATCAGGGCGCGCGCGACTGCGCCAAGCGCACCACCGAGAGCAACGAGTAGCAGTTCCATGCCGCTCATGGTGCCAGAACCTCGTCC
>JBAXWE010000019.1:0-18596 GCA_037128565.1 bacterium | reverse complement strand
GGGGCTGGCGTTGGGGCAGGGGCGTCGGCGCGCGGTGCCGCCTGTGCTGGGCTGCTCGTGGGAGCGGAAGCCTGGGCGGCGGCGCGTGCGGGTGCCGGGGCAGGCGCGGCGACGGGGGCCGCGAGGGCGGCGCCCCCACCAAGGAGGAGAAGTTCGAGACCGAGGCGGAGATCGGCGTCGCCGCGACCCGTTTCAATACGGCGCAGCGCAGTTGCGAGACCGAGGAGCGCTTCGCGCGTGCGACCAGCGAGGCCGATCGTGGCGCCACCACCGTCGGAGAGGTCGAGGCCCGCGGGGAGTTTCGCTGCGTCACCCGGCACGGTGCCGCCGCCCGCAAGCGCGGCGTGCAGGCCGCGGCGCACAAGGTCGGTCAGGCGGTCGGCAATGATGCGCGGATCGCGGCCGCGCGCCTCGAACTCGGCGAGGATGGCGAGACCGGCCGGTGCGTCGACGTCGAGGATGGCGCAGGCGAGGCGTTCAATGCGGTCGGCGCCGGGGAGGCCGAGGAGCTCTTCAACGTCGGCCGCCTTGAGCGGGTCAACCCCTGAGGAGAGGAGCTGGTCGAGCATCGACTCTGCGTCGCGCATGCCGCCGTCGGCGAGGCGGGCCAGGAGTTCAATGGCGGCCGGCTCGGCCACCCGCTTCTCGGTTGCCAGGATGGCTTCGAGCTTGGCGGCGATCTCGGCGCGGGCGATCGGGCGGAAGTCGAAGCGCTGCAGGCGTGAGAGGACGGCTGGACGAATCTTGGAGGGGTCAGTGGTGCAGAAGATGAAGACGATCCCTGGCGGCGGCTCCTCAAGCCACTTCAGGAGGGCATCCCAGGCGTCGTTGGTGAAGCGGTGCACCTCATCAAGGATGAGCACCTTGCGCTTCAGGTCGGTGGGGGGATTCGTAATGAGCGGGATCAGGTCCTCGCGCACATCATCGATACGGTTCGACGTTGCGGCGTTGGATTCCACCACGTCGAAGGTGGCGCCTTCAGTGATGGCAACGCAAGAGCGGCAGGTGCCGCAGGGCTCGCCCTCATTGGGGGCGAGGCAGTTGAGCGCCTTGGCGACGATGCGGGCGGTGGAGGTCTTCCCCGTGCCGCGCGGGCCGACAAAGAGGAGCCCGTGACCGAGCCGACCGTCGGCGACGGCGCGGCGCAGGGTTTTGGCGATGGGGTCTTGGCCGCGGAGCTCGCCGAAGGTAGTGGCGCGGTAGCGGCGATAGATTGCCAGCTGCTCCGTCATGCTTCCCTCCCTCCTCCGTTCGCCTGATCCGGCAACCGCTTAGTGCCGCCGGCCGAGCCATCCGCTGCGCCCGCCGCGATCCGCTTAGCGCTGCTTCCTTCCGGATCTGACGCGGTTCACAGAGCGTCGTCGCGCGGAGTCCGACCGACGGCAGGGCGATCATAGACGACCCGACCCACTCCGATCGCGCAACGGTCACCCCCGCCGCGGGTCAGACGAGGCACCCTACGCATAACGCCTATTCGGGCGATCAAGAGCGGAATGGAGCGCGATCATGGGGCACACCGTCGACCTTCACGCCTATGGTGTTACAGCGGAGCGCGGCTTCCTCCCCATCGCCGACCCAAGTGCTGGCATTCCGTTGGCGAACGCGGAGTGGCATGAGACCGCGCGCAACCTGCCGAGCCTCATTCCTACTGGCCGCATTCGCGAAATCATTGAGGAGCTCCCCGAATTTCGCTCTGAACTACTGAATAGTGAGGAGGATCTCGAGGCGGCCATGCGCACGCTCAGCTACCTCGGCCAGGCCTATGTGTGGGGCCAACCAGAGGCGCCGACCTCCCTACCCGCGCGCCTTGCGGTGCCGTGGCACGAGATCGCTGCCGCACTCGGCCGGGAGCCGATCCTCTCGTATGCCAGCTACGCACTGTGGAACTGGCGCCGCATCGATGAGGATGGGCCGATCGCGCTCGGTAACATCGCCCTGCTGCAGCACTTTTTGGGCGGTCTCGACGAGGCCTGGTTCATTCTCATTCACGTCGACATTGAGCGACGTGCAGGCGCAGCGCTCGCCGCCGGTGCTAAGGCACAGACAGCGATTGCTACGGGGGATGATGCCGCAGCAACGGTGGCACTCGGCAGCCTTGGCGATGCTCTCGACGGTATCTTGGACACAATGCAGCGCATGCCCGAGGCCTGCGACCCGTACGTTTACTACCACCGTGTGCGCCCCTATATCTTCGGTTGGCACAACAACCCCGCACTACCAGGCGGCATCGTGTACGACGGGGTGACGGCATATGCCGGCAAGCCACAATCGTTCCGCGGTGAAACTGGGGCGCAAAGCACGATCGTGCCCTGCCTCGATGCGGTCCTCGGCGTCGAACATGCACCAGACGAGCTGCGCACCTATCTCATGGAGATGCGGCGCTACATGCCACGCAAGCATGTCGGACTTCTTGAAGCATTTGAGGCAGGGCCAACAGCGCTTAGCCGGGTCATCGCACTCGGTGAGGCAGCACCAGCAGGACTCGTTGCTGCACGAAATCGTGCGGTCGACGTGTTGCGCGCATTCCGCGCACTGCACTTGGAATACGCCGCGACGTACATCAATCGGCAGGCCGCTGCAGCTACCGGAAACCCGACGGATGTTGGCACCGGTGGCACGCCATTCATGAAATATCTCAAGAAGCATCGTGACGAAACGGAGTCGTCACTCACGAAGAGCTAAGCGTTAGCGGCCGACGAGGCTCCGCAATACGAAGCGCAAGTTCGCCGGGCGCTCAGCCATGCGCCGCAACGAGTACGGCCACCAGTCGGGGCCGTACGGCGTGTAGATGCGGACGCGCCAACCAGCGGCGCACAACTGCTCCGCAAGTTCCGAGCGCACACCATAGAGGAGCTGGACCTCGCCGCGTGACTGAGCGGCTGCACCAAGCTTTGAGATGATGCGGTCATCGTGTGTGCCGAATGCGAGCGGCAGCGATGAGGCAATCAATCGATCCGCGAGGGTAAGGTAGGCGGCGTTAACCGCCTCCGTATCTCCGACCCCCTCGGTGCCGGGATCGTATGCGCCCTTCACAAGTCGCACAGGGATGTTTGCGGCGATCAAGCGCTCAACGTCTGCAGTTGAGCGCTTCATGTTCGCTTGCACAACTGTTCCAACAGGGCGGCCAGCAGCACGGGCGGCACAGACGATGTCATGCAGCTGATTGAGGCTGTGCAGATACTCTGCATCAACCCGTACAAAACCGTTCACCGATTGTGCAGTCGCCAAGATGCGGTCGAGACGCGCGGCGGCCGCCGCACTCCCCTCGCCGAGTCCGATGGCCGTGAGCTTCACGCTGACATTCGGTTCAAGCCCCGCCGCCGCCTGCGCCGTCAGGAGGGCACTCGCATCGGCGGCATACGCGTCTGCATTCGCTCCGGCAGATGCTTCGCCGAGTCGATCAAGGGTCACAGTGAAACCGCGTCGCTTCAGGTTCAGCGCTACATCAACTGCCGCAGGGATGGTGTCACCTGCAACGAAGCGGCGAACTGAACGGCGACCCCAGGCGGTTCGCTGCACTAGCCGACCCAATGCGGCTGCGCGACTCATTCGCAGAAGGAGACTTCGGCTGATGGCGAAGAACGGATTCACGCTTGAATCCTAGCGCGGCTACGGCGACTTAGGGGCGGTCGCGAAGCCGAATGAGGGCGGCGACCGCTTCGTCAACCGACCAGACGATCTCGCCTGATGCGCGGATCGCCCCAGCAACAAAGAGGTTGATGCCATCGGCGGGGACCAGCCCCTTGCGGCGCGCAATGCGCATGTCGGTGCTGAGGCCGATGATCCCCTTATAACGAGCAGGATCCTGTGCGGCGAGGCGACTGAAGATGCCGATCTCTACGGAGGTGCCGTCGTCGACCTGCGTGCCATCAAGCCAGGCCAGCACCGCGTTCGCCCCCATCACGCCACCAAGATCTACTGCGTAGACCTCGTCGGCGGCAGCATCGCCATCGGAGCGCATGAACTTCTGCTCGGCGAACTGCTCGTGCGGCACAAACACATCGAAGCCCGCAGCACGTAGGCGGGCTGCAACGGTGTCGAGGAAGCCCCGCTCAGCATCGGAGAAGAGTGGTCCAGCGAGATAGATCTTCATCGTGGGAGTATCACGCATTGGTTCTCAACCCCGGAGGCGTGTTGCGGGAGCGAGGTAGACTTCACTGACTGGCGGCTTCGCCAGATAGCCACAGAGGGGGAGAGCATGAGCGACGAGCAGAAGGTCAAGATCACCGTTAAGGACAACGGATCACTGCGAGTTGAAGGCGACTTCACCATTCTTGATGTTGAAGGGAACGAGATTCCTCATGAAGGGGCGGCTGTCGGCCTCTGCCGTTGTGGTCACTCCGCGAACAAGCCCTTCTGTGACGGCTCGCACAAAGAGCACTTCGAGAGCGTCGTCCGCGCCCCGAAGGCGTAGGGTCCGCCGCTAGGAGCGGCGTAGCGCGGCGCGACCGCGCAGCATTGCAGCGACTGGGAGCAGGATGAGTGCGGCCCCAAGGAGTCCGAGCGCGGTGTAGCTCGCCACGGCAACGACGATCCCCGAGCCGAGGGCGGCGGCGGCGGCTGAGCTCCAGATCATCGCGTCGGTCGCCCCTTGCAACGTGGTGCGCTCCGCGCCGTCGAGCCCCTCGGTTAGGAGCGCAGAGCCAGCAACGAACCCAAAGTTCCAGCCGACGCCGAGCAAGAAGAGGGCGATAAAGAGGATCGTCCCGCCATCGGGTGGGGCGACGGCTGCGAGCACAGAGGCGAAAGCGCTCAGCCCCAAGCCGGCGGCAATGATTGCTGGCGTGCCGAAACGGCCAGCCAGTCGACCAGAGATCGGCGAGAAGGCGAACATGCCGAAGGTGTGGCCGCTGATCACCAGTCCGACGGCGTCGAGGCCGTGGCCGTGTTCAGTCATGTGCAGCGGGGTCATCGTCATCACCAGGACCATCACCACCTGCCCGATAATGAGCGCGACGACAGCGGCGAGGATGCGGGGGCGCGCGAGCATCTCACCGAGCGATGCGCTCGCGCGGGCGAGCGTGCTCGGACGCGCGGGGGCGAGTGTCGCAGGATCAGGGCGAAGGGTGACGAGGGTCAGCAACGCGGCGGCCGTCACGAATAGGATGGGCACCCCATAGACCCCCGCAAGGCGCGGCAGATTGCAGCCCTCCGCAATGTTGCCCGAGAGGGTGACGAGGTTCGGCCCAACGATGGAGCCAAGTGTTGAGCCCCACACCACGAGGCCGATCGCCGAGGCGCGACCCGATTCGGGATACATGTCAGCGGCGGTGTAGCGCGAAAGCTGGTTTGCAGCATTGGCGCAGCCCATCGCCGCGGTGGCGAGGATGAAGAGCGGGAACGAGGAGAGCACGACAGCAGTGCCCGCAACGAGCGCCCCAACAGCACCGATGCTGTAGCCGAGTACGAGCCCGGCGCGGCGGCCGTAGCGCACCATGAATCGCGAGAGGAGCTGTGAGGCGGCGGCGGAGCCGAGCACGATCGTTGCTCCAGGGAGTCCCGCAAAGCTAGAGCCGCCAGAGAGCTGCTTCGCCACGATCGTGGCGATTGTGATTGCGGCGATGTAGCCGGTGCTGCCAAGGCCGACGCCCAAGACGAGCGAGGTTTGAAGTCGGCGCCGCGTTGCGTCGGCGCTCATGCCGAAGGGGCGGTGGCGAGCGCCTCGTAGATCAACTGGAAGATTTCCGCCGATTTGGGCTCATAGGCAACAAGCGCGTTCGGCTTCTCCTTCTTTGACTGCACGATCGGCCGCTCGTCCACGGCGGTCATGCCGCGAGTGAACTCACCGTGCAGCTCGATGTCGACGCGCTTCTCGCGCAGGTCGAAGAGATGCGGATGCGTAATGGCAAAGATCGCGCACGGGTCGTGCAGCGGGCCACCGTAGACGCCGAGCTGCTCGCCGTATGTGGTCGAGAAGAAGTCGAGCAACTCTGCTGCGAACTTCGCGCTCGGTGTGCCGAGGGCCAAGACGCGCTGCACGAACTCTTTGGTGATAACCACCTGGTGAGTGGTGTTGAGACCGACCATCTTGAGTGGGCCACCGTAGTTGAAGACGGTTGAGGCGGCCTCGGGATCGGCCCAAATGTTGAACTCAGCGTGCGGGGCGCGGTTGCCGTGCAGTGTTCCGCCACCCATCAACGAGATGCCAGCGATGCGCTTGCCAAGATCTGGGGCGGCGCGCAAGGCAAGAGCGATGTTGGTGAGTGGGCCGAGTGGCGCGAGCCAGACCCCTTCGCCTTCGTGCTTGCGCACAAGCTCGATGATCGCCTCGACAGCGCCCATCTTCTCTGGGGTTCGGCGTACTGGCGGCAGCTCTGGCCCGCCGAGACCTGATTCGCCGTGAATGTGGGGGGCATTGCGCGGCGGTGCAACGAGTGGACGGTCGGCGCCCGCGAATACCGGGGCGGGAATGCCGAACACATCGCAAGCGATCAGCGCATTCGGCAGAGTGCGTGAGAGCGGCGCATTTCCGTGCACAGCGGTGATGCCGATCAGGTTGGCGTAGTGATTCGCAACCACCAGCGCGAAGACGTCGTCATGGCCTGGGTCGCAGTCGACGATCATCGTGGGGCGCTTGGCGGCGGTACTCATGGGCGAACCTTAGCGCACCCGCCCCTCCCCTCGTGCGCCATACTGCGTCCATGAAAACCAACGCTCGCCGACTGAGCGAATCTTCGTTCCGACCTGAGATTGAGGGGCTGCGTGGGCTTGCCGTCGGCCTGGTTGTGGCCGCACATGCGGGGCTGAAGATTCCTGGGGCTGCGCTGGGGCCAGACATCTTCTTCGCCCTGTCGGGATACCTGATCGTCGGCATCCTGCTGCGCCGCCTCCAAGCGGGGGACGGGATCGGATTCCGTGAGTTCTATGCCCGGCGTATTCGCCGCATTGCCCCTGCACTTGCGGCTACCATTCTTCTGACCGTTGCCGCCGTCGCCCTCCTTAATGACCCCGCGACACTGGCGCGCACGGCGAAGGATGGCGCAGCGGCACTTGCGGGAGCGGCGAACATCTCGTTTGGGCTACAGGCGGTCGACTACTTCGGCAACACGGAACTCTCTCCCCTCTTGCCACTCTGGTCAATTGGCGTCGAGGAGCAGTTCTATCTGCTCGTTCCGCTCCTGCTCGGGATTGCCTGGAAGATTGGGCAGCGTCGCGCGATTCTCATCACCCTCGTGGTCATCGCGGTGGGCTCAACCGTTGCCGCAGCAGCGCTCACCCCTATCGAGCCGATCTGGGCGTACTACCTGCTGCCGACGCGCGCCTACGGCCTCGCAGCTGGTGGGCTCCTCGCACTTCTTGAAGCTCGTCTACTCGCGAGTCGCGCCATCCGTCGCATCCCGCTCGCGCCACTCGGACTCGCACTCATCGTTGCGCTGACGCTGCTGCTCCGAAGTGAGGAGGGCTATCCAGGACTGGCCGGCCCGCTCTCGGGCCTCGCCTCTGCAGCACTGGTTGGCGGCATGGCAACTATCGGCCTCCGCGGCACGGTTGGTGTAGCGGGCGGGCGTGCCATGCGCGCCCTCTTCTCGCTCGCCCCGCTTCGTGCTATCGGACGCATTAGCTACAGCCTCTACCTCGTACATTGGCCGATCCTGATCCTGCCAACCTACTTCGGCGTTGCTATGACGCCACGTAAAACCGTCGTCGCTGTGGCTGCCGGCGTGCTCGTCGCAACACTGATGTACCGAATCGTTGAGCAGCCGTTCCGCAAGGGGTTTGCCCTGAGCCTCGTGCCGAGCACCGTGCTGCGACGCGGTGGCGTCGTGCTCCTCAGCCTCGTTGTGGCCCTCGCTAGCATCGGCTTCGCCCCCGACATCGCCTCAGCAGACCCTGGAGCTAGCAGCGAACCCTCCATCATCAACGTCACCCCAACGCCGAGCGCAAGTACTGTGACTCCGAGCCCGTCACCGTTCCAGTGGGCGCAGATCTCCATCGGCGGTACCAGCACCTACCAACTCACTGGTGCCGTTCCCGCGAACGTCAAGCCAGCGCTGAACCGAGCAGCAGGGGATGCCGACAACATCTTAAATAAGGGCTGCAGTCGCGATCATTACGGCGAGACCGTACCTATCTGCTTTTACGGAACAAAGGGCGGAACGCGCATCGTGCTACTCGGTGATAGCCACGCGCTGCACTGGATGCCAGCGCTCGACCTCATTGGAAAGACCTACAACTACGAGATCATTCCGATCGCTAAGGTGAACTGCGCCTTTATGGATGTGCAGCTCTACGCGTACCGCCTGGGCCATTCGTATACGTCATGCACCAAGTGGCGCACCAACGTGATCACGAAGATCGCTGAGCTGAATCCGGCGCTTGTGATTCTCTCTCAAACCTGGTACCCGGAGGAGGGTAATCCGAATGAGAAGCGTCCGCAATACTTTGCCGATGCCGTTGGTCGCATGCTTGACAAGATTCCATTCCCAACGCTGATCTTCTCCGATACGCCGTTTGGGCCGAACAACATTCCAACATGCCTGGCCCGCAACCGCAGTAACGTGGTGAAATGCGTGATTACAAGGGCTGCAGCGTACGGTCAGCGTGGGCATGTGCGTGACCTGCTCCTAGCGCAGCAGCGTAATTTGCCGCTCTTCGATTTCACGGCAGCACTCTGCCCTGGAACCTTATGTGCGCCAATCATTGACGGGATCGTCGTGTACCACGACCATCATCACCTCACCACAACGATGGCGAAGCATCTGGCAACGGCACTCGGTGCCGCGCTGGTGGAAGTGGTGGCCAGTCTTCCTCGTTAGAACTCCAGATCCGCTCCGGCCGCAATCCTTTGGCGCGGCCAGCCACGCAATAGGTGCACATTACCTTCACCAACAACGCGCCATGCCTCCGCACCACTCGTGCGTACCAGCGCGGTCAAATTATCGATCCCGAGCAGATATTCCGTGCTGTGCGGCGCCGCCTGCAGCGCCACCTCAAAGAGGCGGCTGAAGTGCGGTATCACCTGGACTCCCGGGAGTAGATTGAACCCAGCGATTGGCGCTCCACCTCTAAGGCGGAACGCGGGGACGGTCGTGCCGAGCACCATGGCCCCTGCACTGCAGCCTGCAAGTGCCCCGCCACTGCGCACGTGCTGCAGGATCGCCGCGCCGACACGTGAGCCGATGAGTGTTTGGGCGAGGTAGTGCGGGCTCCCACCCGAGAGGTAGATCAGCCCGACATTGGCGATCTGCGCAGCGAGGTCTGGATCGTTTGCATGATCACGGGTGAACACTGGGAGGAACGTCGTCGGCACGCCGATTCGCTCACCCTGCGAAGCACCGAGGTCGCGCCAGTAGGCGAGCCTCTTCTCCCCCTCTTGGCCAGCGGCGGTCGCGAGTTGTACATAGCTCCCCGGCCTACCGCGTCGAACGGCATCCGAAATAAGATCTGACTCCAGCTGCGCCATCTCGGGGAGATACTCCCCTGAACCGACGAGGGCGATCGCGCCGAATTCGCTTTGGATTCTCAACGCGTGCATGCTATTCATAGAACCACCCTACATAAAAACGCTCCCTGCCGGCAGGCACACGCCGTTTGATTTTGCAGCGCAGTCTTGGTGGCGGAGATGGCCGGGTATATGCCCCCATCACTCCACTATTCGCTTCGTCGCGCGAGGCGACGTGCTCCCGTCGACCAGAGAGCCCAGAGCACGAGCACGGGCTGGAAGAGGAGGCGCACCCCCCGAGCCGTGTCGGTATTCAGACCAAACGCGTCAAGATGATGAACGAACTGGTTGATGTTCCCAGGGAAGACGGCCACGAAGAAGAGTGCCGCGACAAGTCCGACATGTGCTCGATAGCGCCACAGGGTAAGCAGCGCCATGCCGAGAACGATCTCAACGACACCCGATGCGAGCACGACGAAATCAGGGTCAAACGGCAGCCACGTTGGCACCTGCGCCTGGAACGCAAGACGATTCACCGTGAGATGGCTATACCCCGCTGAGGTGAGGAAAAGGCCGAGACCAACCTGGCTGACGAGCCGCAAGGCGCCAGGCAGCGTACCCGCCACGCCGCTCACCCCCTTCTCGCCAAACCCTGATGCCTTCATGGGCACAGTCTAGGCAAATCAATTCGCCCACACGCCTGCTGCCAGACCGCCACGCTCTGCACTGGCCCCATATGTAAGCCAGCCGCTTGGGATTACCTGTGGGTTTGTGATCAGAGTAGGTTCAATGCATCGTCCAGCACTCGTTGGGCAAGAGTGCAAAGGAGCCTGACATGACCCAGACATATCACCAGGCGAATGGCCAGCCGACCGAGGGCGGCGGCTGCCTCAAATTCGGCATCACATCTGTTCTTTTTTTGAGTGCAATCTCCGTGATCTTCATGCTGGTGGTTTCCGTTAAGCCGACCAGCCCGCCGTCTGCATCTGCAGCTGCCGGCGCTATTACCGTCGAAGCCTTCGATCTCGGATTCACGGTGCCAACGATTGACGTAGCGAGTGCTGGCGCTTACACGGTCACGTTCAAGAACACCGGAGCAGCGCCGCACGACGTGACCCTTCCCGACGGCCAGACGCTTGCCGCACAGCCAGGAAAGGTCGTGACCGCCGTCATAAATATTCCCGCAGGCGGAACCACATTCTCCTGTTCCATTCCTGGCCACGCCGCCGCAGGCATGACCGGCTCAATTACCGTTGCTGGAATGGCGGTGCACACGGGTGACAGCCACGGTGGGCCAGCACCGGTTACCGACGTTGCGGCTGATCCGAACGCACCCGACTACATCCCGAAGGATGCAACGGCGCCCACACGCCTTTCGGGCACCATCCACGACATTGATCTGGTCATGAACGAGAAGCTGATGACCGTCGCGAAGGGCTTCCAGCAGGCTGTCTGGACCTTTGGTGACTCAGTGCCAGGACCAGTGATTCGCGTGCGCGTGGGTGACCTCGTGCGCATTCACCTCAAAAATCCGATAACCAACAAGATGCCGCATAGCATTGACTTCCATAGCTCGATGGTTGCCTGGAACGACGAGATGACCTCGATTCAACCTGGCGAAGAGAAGCTGTATGAATTCAAGGCGATGTTCGCTGGCGTTTGGATGTATCACTGCGGCACCTCCCCTGCTCTGCACCACATTGCCAATGGTATGTACGGCATGATGATCGTGGAACCGAAGGGTGGCCTCTCCAAGGTCGACCAGGAGTTTGCGATCGTGCAGAGCGAGTGGTATCTGGGCCCTCAGGGGCAACCGGCGTCGCTTGAGAAGGCGAGCGCTGCCGCCCCTGCGCCAGACTTCATCCTCTTCAACGGTGTAGCCAGCCAGTACTTGGACCACCCCATTAAAATCGCCACGGGCAAACGTGTCCGGCTCTTCATCCTGAATGCTGGACCCAGCGTGGACAGTTCATTCCACATCGTCGGGACGATCTTTGACCGCGTGGTCAAAGAGGGTGTTGAGCTAAAGATTGGCAACACGGGGAACTATGGCTCGCAGGCGGTCGACCTCTCACCCGCTCAGGGTGCCTTCGTGGAGTTCATTATGGCCGAGGACGGCCTCTATCCGATCGTGACGCACGCGTTCAACTTCGTTGGCCGCGGTGCACTCGGCCTCTTCCAGGCCGGAGATGGCGACCCAAAGAATTGATGAGCGGCAACGTGCTGGCGGCACTGCGCTCAGCTGAGAAGGGTGCGGGGGGCTAGACCAGAGCAGGAACCCGATCAGTACCGAGTGGCCCTCTCTACTTTTAGTCGGCGAGCTCGAGCCCGAAGAGCGAGGATCGCTAGCCCGAGGAGGGCCAGCACCTTGAACATGTCGAGCAGGATGAGCTCAATTGACCGGTCGGTCGGCGGAAGCCCTGAGATATCTTCAAGCACCTCCCAGGTGTGCATTGCGGGACTGTCATCAACTCTCCCCGTAGCGTCAGTGGCCCGCACGGTGAAGGTGTGGATGCCCAAGCTCAAGGTGTTGGTGGTGTACGGAGAGACGCACGCAAAGAAGGTGCCTCCGTCTAGTGCGCACTCGAAGGTCACCGCTGAACCGTCGATCGCGCTAAATGAGAAGTGCGCCACAGAATCATGAGAGATGGCCTCTGGCGCAGAATCGAGAACAGTCTCCGGAGGAGTTGTATCGGATCGCCACTCCTCGCGTGCGGGCGTTGGATCAGTAGAGCCATCCACATTGATTGCATGAACGAGCAGCACATGTAGGCCGTCGATGAGTTCAGGTGTGGTGTAATCACTTGCGCAGGGCACCCATCCCGCGTCGTCAAGATTACATTCGAACGTCACCGTTTCCAGAGAGCTGAGGGTGAAGTTCACTACAGCACCTGAAGGCGACGGTCCCATCCTGTTCAGGAAGGTTTCGGGAGGGGTGGTCCCAAAGACGACCACCGCGACGTCACTCCACATAGAGTGCCAACCGAGCTCGCCCCGATACCGCACAACATATGGAAGGTTGACGTTCCCGGTGAACACGCTACTCCCCTCTGTTGGTGCGGCACCGAGGAACGTCACGCCGCTAAGCGCGTTATTTGCAAACGCAAAACTGCCGATTGAGCTGACAGTAGCCGGGATCGAAAGCGTTGTGATCAGGTTCCGAAAGAAGGCATAGCTGCCGATTGAGCGAACCGAATCAGGGATGACCACAGAGCCCAGACGGTTGGTATCAAACGCGGAATCACCGATGCTGGTTATGGCGTTCGGAAGGTTCAGCACGGCAATGCTGTTGCGATGAAATGCGCCAGTACCAATGGTCGTGACAGAGTCTGGAAGTGTCAGTGATTCAATGGCGTTCTCTGAGAACGCGTAGTCGCCTATCGTCACAACAGAACCTGGGATGGTGACGGAAACTAGGAGGTTGCTGCTAAATGCGGCGTTGCCGATTTCAAGGAGAGCGCTCGGCAGTGTTAGGTCGGTCAGTAGATTGTTATAAAACGCGCCGTCACCAATAGCGGTAAGTGCGTCGGGGAGATTCAGTGAGGCAATGGAGTTCTCCGAGAAAGAGTATGCGCCAATGGTGATTACGGAACTTGGAATCGTGAGCTCGACGAGGCCGTTACCCGCAAACGCATAGGTGTCTATCAGCGTGACCGAACTTGGAATATTGAGGTGTGTCAGAGCATTGTTTGCAAAGGCGTAACTGCCGATCGTTGTTACGCCGTCACCGAAAGTGAGTGCGTTGAGGGCGTTTGTGGCGAAGGCGTTCGCGCCGATAGTAGTGACCGAATCTGGCAGTTGCAGCGAAGTCAACGCATTTTCGGCGAAGGCGTAGCTGCCGATGGTTGTCACGCCGCTCCTGATTGTGAGTGCGTTCAACGCGTTGGAGGCAAAGGCGCCCGCGCCGATCGTTGTGACGGCGCCTGGGATCTCCAGCGTCGTCAGATCATTATTCCCAAATGCACTATCGCCGATAGAGGTGACCGATGCCGGGATAGTGACGGAAGCCAGTGCCCCGTTGTTGAACGCGTTTGCACCAATGCTCCGGACAGGGAGACCACCCAGGGTGGCTGGTATTTCGAGGCTGGTGGGGCAGGAGCCAGCGCAGCCTAGGACCGTGACACTACCGCCATCGACGTCATACAGGAATCCGTCTGCGTTCGCGGCCCGAGCACCAGATGGCCCGACCACAGCGGTCGCCATAACAAAAGCAGAAGCGAGGATGCGGAAGAGACCAGAGCGCACGAAACTTCACCTCACTGGCGATGCGCTTGATCAAACAGACACAACCGCATTACATAACTATTACCAACACCTGAAGTAGCGACCCAGAGGCATCCTCATCTGCTCGTCAATTAAGAGCGCCATCCCAATGCAGCGCAAGCAGGCACAGACACAGTAAAACCAAAACGCCGCAATGAAAAGCGGAAATTGAAAACTTTTCTGTTGCGACGTCTCCGGCCTGCCGTAGCTGTGCCCAGAAACATCACCGCCCCCACCTGACGGTGGAGGCGGCGTGAACAGGCCTATACGCAGAGAGCGCCTTCGCTCCCAGCCGCCGAGGTTTACCTCACCTTCTATTCCAGGCGGGAGATGGCGACCCGAAGAATTAGCTGTCAGAGTTCGCGACGGGCATACTCGGCGCGATCACGTCGCAGGAACTTCCCCGCGCCCTCACGGCCCAGGAAGGTACCCCCCTCAACAATGACGCTACCGCGCGAAAGTACGATCTCCGAAGCTCCCTGAACCTGGCGTCCCTCGTAACACGAGTAGTCAACATCCATATGATGCGTAGCCGCAGAGATTACGTGCTTCGCCGCTGGGTCATACAGCACAATGTCAGCATCAGAGCCAACGGCGATGACCCCCTTCTTCGGATACATGCCGAAGAGTCGCGCTGGAGCGGTAGAGCAGATCTCAACCCAGCGCTCCTTCGTGATCTTGCCGGTCACCACACCGCCGTCGTGGAGTAGGTCAATACGATCCTCCACTCCGGGCAGTCCGTTGGGGATCTTGCGGAAATCGTCGCGTCCCAACTCTTTTTGACCGTGAAAATCGAATGGGCAGTGGTCTGTTGCTACGACCTGCAGCTCGTCTCGAACGAGCCCACCCCACAGTTCTGGCTGATGGTCTTCGCTGCGCAGAGGGGGCGAGCAGACGAACTTCGAGCCATTGAACCCGTCCCCAAGGTCTTTGATCGAAAGGAAGAGGTATTGCGGACAGGTCTCCGCATAGACCGGGAGCCGCTCCTCTCGCGCCATACGCACACTCTTCAGGGCCTCTTTCGCGGAGAGGTGCACGATGTAGACGGGGACCTTTGCCGCCTCGGCAAGCCTGATTACTCGATGCGTAGCTTCACCCTCTAGGCCCGAGTATCGAGCCAATCCGTGCCCGATCGGGTCGGTGACGCCGGCAGCCACGGTATCTCCGGCAATGACATCGATGGCGAGACCGTTCTCGGCGTGCATCATGATCATTCCGCCGTTCTTCCCCGACTGCTGCATCGCCCGGAAGATTGCGCCATCGTCGCTAAAGAAGACGCCCGGATAGGCGGTGAACAACTTGAAATCCGGAATTCCCTCCGCGACGAGGGTATCCATCTCCTTCAACGTATCGTCATTGACGTCACTCATGATCATATGAAAGCCGTAGTCGATTGCGGCGTGCCCCTCGGCCTTGCTGTGCCACGCGTCGAGCCCCTCGCGCAGCGACTTGCCGCGGGATTGCACCGCAAAGTCGACCACCGTCGTGGTCCCACCGAAGGCCGCCGCGCGCGTTCCGGTAAAGAAGGTGTCCTTGGCGAACGTGCCGCCGAACGGCAGCTCCATGTGCGTGTGCACATCAATGCCGCCCGGAATGAGCCACTTGCCGCTGGCGTCAATGACACGATCGACCGTCATGCTGCTGAACTCTGAAGTCGCACCAACGCCCACAATCAACTCGCCGTCAATTAGCACGTCTGCCATGCGTGAGCCCTCAGCTGTGATCACCATTCCACCTGAAATCACCGTTCTCATAAAGCCTCCCTGCTAGTGCGTGTTGATCGCGGCGGCCCGATAGGCGGGAATGACGTGGGTGCCAAATAGTTCAAGCTGCTCCGCCTCATCGCCATTCATCAGGTACAGGTTGAACTGGGTAACACCCGCCTTGTCGAGCTCGACAAGCTTATTGACATGGTCCTCAACTGAGCCGACAAGCCCGAACCGATCCACGATATCGTCGGTAACGAACGATGCATTCGACGAACCCACCTCAGCATGATGTAAATAGTTGTACCCCTCGCGGTCGCGAACATATCGCGTCAGCGACTCTGGCAGCGCACCCTCGTACTTGTTGATCAGGTCAACAACGTGATTGCCCACCAGTGCCGGGAACCAACGGATGCGCTCGCGGCCAGTGGCAACATCGCCAATATATGAGGGGGCTGCGGCCATGATCTCTACTGGGCTCGTCCGGCCACTCGCCGTTGCTGCCTCCTGCACCTGCCCAGCAAACCAACGAATCAGGTCGGGGTCGCCAATCTGCAGGAGTGCCCCGTCTCCTAGCCTTCCGGCGAGGCTCAACGCCATCGGCCCATAGCCGGCGATCCACACCGGCAGGCGATGGCCCTTCGTCCAGGGGAGGTGCAGTGCGGTGCCCTCGTATTCCATGGAGGTGCCAGCGACAAGGCCACGGATGAGCGTTACCGCCGCCTCAAGATCCTTCATTGAGGTCGGCGCCTTGCCTAGTACACGCCGAGCCGAGTCCCCGCGCCCAATCCCAAGATCAACCCGACCGTTGGAGATCTCACTCAACACGGCCAGCGTACTTGCCGTGACCGAGGGTTCACGCGTGGCTGGATTCGTCACGCAGGTACCGAAGCGCATGGTGCTCGTCGCACCGATCATCAGCGTGAGCAGTGGATACGGATCTCGCCAGAGCACATGAGAGTCGAACAGCCATCCGTACTCGAATCCGAGCGCCTCGGCGCGGCGCGTGAGCTCCAACGTTTCCTCTATCGAATGGTCCGGCTTAAGGGTGAACCCAAATTTCATATGCAAAACATTTACGGTCGAACAAGATCTTCATAGGCGTCTGGCCTGCGATCTCGGTACCACTGCCACGTTTGGCGAACCTCTTGAATCAGGTCTAGGTTCAGGCTGCGAACGAGGAGCTCCTCGTTGTGCGCATCGCCTACTTCACCGACGAACTGGCCGCGCGGGTCAACAAAATAACTCTGCCCGTAAAAATCATTCTCTCCGAGCGGCTCGATACCAACGCGATTGATCGTGCCAACGTAGTAACCGTTCGCCACGGCGTGGCTGACCTGCTCAATGCGCCAGAGGTGCTCCGAGAGACCGCGCGACGTGGCCGATGGGATCAGCACGATCTCAGCGCCATTGAGCCCCAAGGCACGAGCCCCTTCAGGAAAGTGGCGATCGTAGCAAATGTACACGCCAACTTTGCCAACCGCCGTATCAAACACCGGATACCCCATATTCCCCGGGCGGAAATAGAACTTCTCCCAAAATCCATTGACGTTCGGGATATGCGTCTTGCGATACTTACCTAGGTATTTTCCGTCGGCATCAATCACGGCAGCGGTGTTGTAATAGATGCCGCTCGTCTGGCTGTCCTCTTCATACATCGGCACAACAAGGACCATGCCCGTCTCTTTTGCAAGCGACTGCATGCGCTTCGTGGTTGGGCCATCGGGAATCAACTCGGTGTAGGAATAGTATTGCTTGTCTTGCACCTGGCAAAAGTAGGGTCCGTAGAAGAGTTCCTGGAAGAGCATGAACTGGGCACCCTGCTTTGCAGCGTTATGCACATACTCCTCGTGCTTCTGGATCATCGACTCTTTGTCACCGGTCCAGTTAGCCTGGAGCAGCGCTCCCTTTACGATGCGTGCCATAACTCCTCCGTCTCTATAAGGGCCCTCAACCAGGTGAGTCTACGCCTGCGCTCTGCCGTGGCGGAGCGCCGTTCCAAGGCATACCGAGAGGCACTTTTAGGTTCAGCAGAGCGGGCAGGCAAGCCGCCAGAAGGGAACCTAGGAGGGGGTGCCGCTCACCCAAAACTCCACCCAGAAACAACACCGCCCCCACCAGATAGTGGGGGCGGCGAAACTCATGTCCGAGCTATTGCTCGGTGCTAATTCACCTTCCGGGTTGAAGAAGAGAGCCAGAACGTTGGCGCGCTCCTTCGACTCGTGCCCGTCACCCCAACAGCGATGTACTTGCCGCGCTGGGCCGAGGTGAGCTTCAGGGTGCTCGATGTTGCGCCAGTGATCTTCTTACACGTCACAGGCACGGTCGCCCTCGCAGCCGACACCGCTGTGGTGCAGGCGTACCACTGGATCGTGAAGGCTGGATACGGATAACCCGTCCACGTTCCCTTGGCGGCAGTGAGCGTCTTACCAGACGATGCAGTGCCGCTAACTGTTGGCTTCACAGTGGCTGCGGAACGGGACGTGTAAAGGACTGGAAGTCCACTAAACAGCACGGCTGTATCTACGATCCAAGGTCCAAGTGCAATCACATGCGTAAGTCTAGGGTTGCCCGAGAAAACTCCAGATACTTCAATTAGCGGTACAGCTCCCTCGAACGTAACTGTTTCAAGCAAATTATCGTAGAAGGCCAAATCATTTGCCGATATCAATGAGGCGGGAAGGGTCAGGGATGTCAATGCATTACCTGCAAATGTGTACACGCCGATCCGCTGTACAGAGTTGCCGAGCGTCAACGAGCTAAGGCCGGTATTTGCGAACGCTACCGCCCCAATCAACAGCACGGAATCAGAAATGACCACCGAATCTAACCTCGCACCAGTGAACGCACTCACGGTAATTTCGACAACGGGGTAGCCATCGACGGCAGCGGGGATTACAAGGGCGGTTGGGCATGTACCATCGCAACCAAAAATCGTAGCTTTGCCCTCGTAGACTTCGTAAAGGAACCCACCAGCGCTCGCGGCACGGACATCAGACGGTGAAGCGAAACTTGTCGCAAGTATTGCCGCGAGAACAGCCATCACGAGTCGCTTGGCAGGCATCAAACACTCCACTCAGCCCTCCCGTTCCCCAGTAACGCAGACACATATCCGCAGAAGTTACTGGCGGGAGGAGTTCTACGGCGATCGTACCCAAGGGGCCATACAAGGTAAAGGCTGGCGGAGAGAGAGGGATTCGAACCCTCGATGGGGTTGCCCCCAAACCGCATTTCCAATTGGACCC